>CACYBO010000252.1 GCA_902772685.1 uncultured Eubacteriales bacterium
AGAAAGTGCTCTGAAGAGATTCAAGAGATCATGCGCCAGAGACGGCGTCATGGCGGAAGTCAGAAAAAGGGAGCATTACGAAAAGCCAAGCGTAAAGAGAAAGAAGAAGTCTGAAGCTGCCAGAAAAAAGGCTAAGAAGTACTAAGCGAAAATATGCATTTGAAACGGCATCAGTTATGATGCCGTTTTCTATAGCAGGAGGAGAAATATGTCATTAAAAGAAAGATTGAACGCTGACTTTAAGGAAGCGATGAAAGCAAAGGACAAAGTCCGCAAGGACACGATCAGCTTCGTAAGAGCTGCAATCAAGCAGGTCGAAGTTGATACGAGAGAAGAAGTAGATGATCAGGGTGTTGCATCCATACTGGCGAAGCAGATCAAGATGAGAAAGGATGCCCTCAAGGATTTCGAAGTTGCCGGCAGGGACGATATGATCGATGAATACATGGCGGAGATCAACGTGCTGATGGAATACATGCCGCAGCAGCTGACAAATGAGGAACTCACAGCCATCGTCAAAGAGACAGCAGAGAGCCTGGGTATCGAAGCAGGAAGCGGAAAGGCTTCCATGGGCAAGCTCATGGGCCCTGTAATGGGTAAGGTAAAAGGCCTCGCCGATGGAAACGATGTCAAGAACATCGTTCTGGAATTCCTGGGATAAACAGCATACATCACGGTGTTATGAGTGGTTTTCTGCCGACGAACAGAAAAGAAATGAACGAGAGAGGATGGGATCATGTGGATTTCGTACTTGTTACGGGAGGCGCATATGTTGACCATCCTTCTTTTGGTACGGCCATAATAAGCCGGGTCCTGGAATCGCGGGGTTACAGAGTCGCGATCCTTTCCCAGCCGGACTGGAAGAGTTCTGAGGACTTCAGGCAGTTCGGGAAACCCCGCCTGGGCTTTCTCATCAACAGCGGAAATGTCGACTCCATGGTCAACAACTTTTCCGTGCAGAAGAACAGGCGCAAGCGGGACGTATACGCACCGGGCGGCGTACCGGGGAAGTGTCCTGACAGGGCGGTAATCGTTTACAGCAACCGAGCCAGGGAAGCCTACAAGGACGCCCCGATCATCATCGGCGGCCTCGAAGCGAGTCTGCGGCGTTTCGCCCACTATGACTACTGGGACGACAAAGTCAGAAGATCCATTCTTCTCGACAGCAGGGCCGATATCCTTGTCTACGGAATGGGCGAGCACGCTGTGTGTGAGATCGCGGAAGCGCTGGACAGCGGGATAGACGCAGGAGATATCGGATGGATCCGGGGCACGAGCGTTACCGCAAAGGCAGCAGACAAGGGCGGTTCGCTCTACATCACGGAGGACGATGTCGTCCTGCCGAAGTATGAGAGCCTGTGCGCGGATACGGAAGAAGCAAAGGCGGAATACAACAGGAGTTTCAGACTCCAGTACAGAAGCAACGACTCCATAACCGGCAAACGCCTTCTGGAGGAGTATCCCGGAGATATCTATGTGGTTCAGAATCCGCCCCAGAATCCGCTCACGAGGCAGGAACTCGATGACATTTACGACCTTCCCTATGAGAGAAACTACCATCCATCCTATGAGAAAGAGGGAGGGGTGCCCGCGATCAATGAGGTGCGGTTCAGCATAACCTCCGGCAGGGGATGTTTCGGAGGCTGCAGTTTTTGCGCAATCACCTACCATCAGGGAAGAGAAGTGCGCAGCAGGAGTGCGGAGTCAATCGTCAGAGAAGCAGAGCTTATGACGGGGGACGAACACTTCAAAGGCTACATCCACGACGTGGGAGGCCCCACGGCGAACTTCCGGAATCCATCCTGCAGGAAGCAGCTGACCCACGGGATGTGCGGCGGCAAGGACTGCCTCTTTCCGAAACCGTGCAGCCAGCTGGATACGGACCACACGGACTACCTGGATGTGCTGGAAAAAGTCAGAAAGGTCAAAGGAGTCAAGAAGGTATTCATCCGATCCGGCATACGCTTCGACTACGTGATGGCAGATGTCAAAAGGAACGGCAGGAACTCCTCGGGATACAGATTCCTGGAAACGACCTGCAGGCACCACATCAGTGGTATACTAAAGGTGGCGCCGGAACATTCCTCGCAGCATGTGCTGAAGCAGATGCATAAGCCGGACATCAGCGTGTTTGATGCTTTTGCATCAGAGTATAAAGAGATCAACAAGAGATTGGGTCTGAAGCAGTATATGATTCCTTACTTCATATCATCCCATCCGGGGAGCACACTGGATGATGCAGTGGACCTGGCGCTCTATATGAAGAAGACCGGATTCGTGCCGGATCAGGTGCAGGATTTTTATCCGACGCCCGGCACACTGGCGACATGCGTATACTACACCGGAAAGGATCCTTTCACAGGCAGGGAGGTCTACGTCGCCAAAGATCCGAAGGAGAAGAGACTGCAGAGAGCTCTTCTTCATTTCAACAAGAAGAAAAATGAGAA
>CACYBO010000253.1 GCA_902772685.1 uncultured Eubacteriales bacterium
AGACCTATCAGGAAATCAACGGAGTAAAATACGATATGGACGAACGCGTCCTCATAAAGGAGATATTGGAGGAACTGAAATGAAACAATATGACATCATCATAGCAGGAGCGGGCGCAAGCGGCGTCTTCATGAGTTACGAACTGGCGAAGCTGAATGTGAATGCGAAGGTGCTGGTTCTGGATAAAGGCAACAAGCTCGAACAGAGGAACTGCCCGATCAAGGAGGGTATGACGAAGACCTGCGTCAAGTGCAATCCGTGCCACATCATGAACGGATACGGCGGCGCCGGGACGCTTTCTGACGGCAAGTACAACATTACGACACAGTTTGGCGGCGACCTGCACAACTACGTGGGTGTGGATAAAGCCATGGAGCTCATGGAGTATGTGGATGAAGTTCTCTGCAGCATGGGCGGAGCATCCGCCAAGCTCTACTCAACCGGTAACTCCCAGCTGAAAACGGAGTGTCTCAAGCACGATCTGCACCTGCTGGAAGCAAAGGTCAGACATCTGGGTACGGACCGCAATGTCCGCATCCTCGGCGAGATGTACAATTACTGCAAAGACAAGATCGACATGGAGTTCCAGACTGTTGTTTCTGATGTGTCGCGGGAACCGGACGGGTCCTTCCTCGTGACCACATCCGCCGGCGAATCATTCCAGTGCAAGGATCTGGTTCTGGCCACCGGGCGCTCGGGCTCCAAATGGATCTCCCAGATCTGTGACAAGATGGGCGTCGAGCAAAAGAAGAACCGCGTGGACATCGGCGTGCGTGTCGAGCTTCCTGCAGAAGTGTTTAAGCACATTACGGATGACGTGTATGAAAGCAAGATCATCTATCAGACAGATAAATACAACGATTTAGTCAGGACGTTCTGCATGAACCCGTACGGTGAGGTCGTATCAGAGAACACCAACGGCATCGTTACCGTCAACGGACACAGCTACGACGATCCGTCCCTGCACACGCAGAACACCAACTTCGCGCTGCTCGTATCGAACCACTTCACAGAGCCGTTTGACGACAGCAACGAATACGGTGAATCCATCGCCCGCCTCTCGAACATGCTGGGCGGCGGCGTGCTGCTCCAGCGGTTCGGCGATCTGGTCAAGGGGCGCCGCTCCAGCGAACGCAGAATGCGCAAGTGCTTCACCCAGCCGACTCTGCAGGCTACGCCGGGAGACCTTTCTCTGGTTATTCCGAAGCGGCAGTTGGACGACATTATCGAGATGATCTACGCGTTGGATAAGATCGCACCGGGAACAGCCAACGAAGATACGCTGCTCTACGGCGTTGAGGTCAAGTTCTACAATTCCGTCGTCAAGGTAGATGAAAATCTTGAAACTGCAGTTCCTCGCATGTACGCCTTGGGCGACGGCTCAGGCGTGACCCATTCGCTTTCGCAGGCATCGGCCAGCGGTGTGCACGTGGCGAGGATCCTGGCAGAGAAGTACTGATCCGTTGATCAAGCCGGTTATCGAGTCAGTGATCGAGTCAGTTGAGGAGGAAACACTATGAGTGATGTAACCAAGTTATGTGATACTGCAGCGGCGGCTGCATCAGCGGCTGCACCTGCAGCTGCCAAGCCTGATCCGGATGCCTGGAAGGCCCAGATGGTCGGGAAGAGCGAGAAGGTTCAGAAAGCGCTGATCAACCACCACAGTAAGTACAACTGTGCGCAGGCAGTGGCTTGTGCTTTTGCAGAAGACTATGGATATGATGAAGCGGAAGTCTTCGCCATGATGGAGGCTTTTGGGTTCGGCATGGGCTGCATGAACGTCTGCGGCGCGGTCTCTGCGATGACCGCCGTCGTCGGCATGAAGGAATCCTGCAGAGAACCCGGGAACTCCTCCACAAAGAAAAAAGGCTATGCCATCTCAAAGGCAATGCACAAAGCCTTCGAAGATAGGAACAGTTCTGTCATCTGCCGCGATATCAAAGGCGTGGACACGAAGAAGGTGCTGCGCAGCTGTGACGGATGCATTATCGATGCTGTCGAGATCATCGAACAGTATCTGGATGGAGAACTGGAGATCCCTGAGCCGAAGAAACCGGCAGGGAAGTAGGTCGTACCAATTACACCGGCGCATTTTCTGCGCCGGTGTTTTAGTATCCAAAGAACATGCGCTCAATCTGATCTACGTGCCGCGCGATTATTTGACTGTCGGTGCCGTGTTGGGGATCATCACTGGTAACAAAATAGTTTTTGCCAAGGATGAACCCCTCTTGAAAATACCAATAGCAGCTGTCACCAAATCGTATAGCGTAAGAGTGATTTCCAAGGAGACCAAGGTGTTCGATGATAATAAGCGTTCCGTCAAAGCACAGAATCAGAAAGTCAGGACATAGTTTCTTTGAATTACCTTGTGCATCAACAATCTCGAGTTCACAGTCATTGCGAAACAGTATCCCGCGTTCCTGCAGCATGTTATACCAAATGCACTCTCCTTTGGAGCGTAAGCGGGTCCCGTCCTCAGCATAATTCTCTGCGAGAGGAAAAGGGTGTGTGTTCTTGGGATAATCAGCATTGGCCCACATCCGGATCTCTTCATAACGTTGGTCAAAACTGTTTTCCCTGGCTGCGATCCGGTAAGCCCGGGGCATTTCAGAGACAATCGTATTGAAGTCATATTTCTGATATTGATTGGCAAGCCGCTGCAGCAGTTTCTGGTCATGGAGCAATCTATCCAGCCTTTGCTCCTGAAATCTGATCGAGCAGAGTTCCCGAACCGAAGCGGACTCCAAAGGCCCGAGGTAAGCAACCCGTTCAGGCTGACCTTTCTTCTGCCATCGCTCATAGGCATAGATCTTACTGCCTCGCTCATTTAGTTTCAGATGGCCGCGCCCAGTTGTGTCAGTGCGGCTCAAATCAATGAGCCTTTGAATTCGCTTCTGCTCAACGAAAATCGCCTCGGTGAACATATCTTTCATAATCTCTAATCCTTTCTTAAATCATCAGTTTTCGTCTTTACTCCTTTTGGTGAAAAATTGTATTCCTATAGGTACATACCTTTTGCTGAAAAGGTATACATTTTCCACCCATCAGTAGGAATAAGTGTGCCTTATCTGCAAATAATATGCTCCTAAAGGTATACAGTTTTTTTCAAGAAGGAATACGCCCCTTGTTTAGCTTCATGTAAAAGCCTAATAGTGTGCATATAATACCAATATTGGAAATAAATGTCAATATAAAAGCTGTAGCAAGAACTGAAAAAAGGCAGAAAAGGAAAAAAGGGTAGAAAAAAGGGCTCAAAATAGAGAATATATGAAAACCCCCCCGCAGAAGTTGCAACTGCAGGGGGAACTATCCGTCGTGTCAATTGAGATATCTGCCGCATCAAAAGTACGGCAAATGCCGGTTAGATTCTCAGATTAGATACACCGGCTAGATATACACCTTCTCGATATTTGCGGAGTTAGTCAGGTATACCATCGTTGAATACTTCAGATCGAATTCGATGATGTCGCCGACCTTCAGATCGCCGCCTTCGTCAACGAGATCCTGAATGTCCAGAATGGTGTGGTCGGAAGACGCGCCGAGAATCTCGATTCCTTCCATGCGCGGAAGAAGATCGTCCGGATCACCATAGTCGCATTTGCCGAGAGCGATCAGCGCGCGCCGTCTGATGCCGCGGTCCACATATTCGATCTGGTGACCGAAGGCGTCAAATCCCCGTTCGCCCACAGGATGGGATGGTTTGTCTTTGACTTCTATGACCTCAGCCTGGAGGGTGAAGATGTCCTGGTGCATTTCGGACAAGTCGTAGCCGTAGAGCACCGGAAGGTCGTAGGCCAGCAGAATCGCTTCGCCGATTCTCAGCATGTCCACACGCTCCGGCAGATTGCCGTCCAGCACTCTCATGAAAGAGCTGGTCGCGCCGCCTGAAACGATCTCGAGTTTGCGCCCGATCTTCGCTTCGATGTTTTCAGCGACCTCAATCAGTTCACCGATTTTTTCCGGTGTGGCGACGATGGAACCATAGCAGCCGACGTTAAAGCCCACGCCCGCCAGATGCAGATGCTCAAGTTCATTCTCCACGGTAAGGGCGGCCTCTGCCATTTCGTCTTTGTCCCACCAACCTTCGCGAAGGTCTCCGCAGTCGGCCATGAGAATGACATTGTGGATTTTGCCCTGTTCACCGGCGCATTTGTCCAGTTCCTTCAGCACAACCATCTCGCTGTTCAGGCTGTAGTCACAGTACCGGACGATATCCGCAGCCTCGCTGAGCATCGGAATTCTGACCATGAGCAGCGGCGTTTTGAATCCTTCCTCTTTCAGAGCTGCGAGCTGTTCGAGCCGGGAAGAAGCGATGAACTTTACGCCTGCCTTCTCATATTC
>CACYBO010000254.1 GCA_902772685.1 uncultured Eubacteriales bacterium
CAGGGTGATCGTATGCAGACCTGGAGAAAAAGCAGCTATAGAGGAGATTGGCGACAGTCTCGAATCAATGCAGCAGCTTGTAGGCGGTCTGATCGAAGAGTATCAGCCATTTCATGATGGCAATGATCCGAGAGTGGATGACGTAGCGATCTACTGTAACGAGGAAGGAAAAATAAACCGACTGTCGCCAAACAGAGCGGTGACAGATGATGACGGGCGGGTGCTGGATGTGATAGCAGGCCCGTTTTTTATTTGTTACGCGCCGCTGGCAAGCGAGACGATCCAGTCTCTTCCCGAGGATCTTGAGCATCGGTTCAAGGATAAGTTTGAGCTGCCGGAACACTTTTTCCTGACTAAAGATGGGATGGAAGCAGTCAAATATGATCCGGAAATTTCAAACAGGGAGAGGAATCAGATGCGGTAGGTACGCATCCGACAAAATTAGCAAGCAGAGGAAAAGTCATGACCCATGACCTTTCCGACCCCTGGTGGCGAGCCCCAGACCCCTGTCTGAAGGAAGCAAAAGGCAGGAGTATACACAGGAGTATGCAAGTACCCACCAGTAGGAGCACGTGTAGGAGCATGTCGGCAACAAAGATACAGAAGAAAAGGAGAAGGATGTTTGGAGCATGAAAAGAACAGTTAAGAAGAGTTTGTGGATGAGCAGAGACGAGGAGTGGGATCTCAAACAGAAAGCACAGGCAGCCTGTCTGACTGAGTCAGAATTCATTCGTCAGCGCATCGCAGGATACACACCGCCGCACCAGATCGATGACAGGTTCTGGAGTGCGATGGACCTAATCAGAGAGTTCGCTGACAGCATCGATGCAATAGCGCTGGAAGCAGACAGACCGACACAGGCTATTGCAGTCATGGCTGAAGCGAAGAAGTGGCGTATGTTCCAGAACGCGATCGAGATGGAATTTCTCAGACCAAAGAGGGGTGATGGATAGTGGCAGTAACGAGGATCTGGAGTATTAAGGGCAGAGCCGGGAGTCCGCTTGAATATATCGCGAATCCGGAAAAAACGAAGCGAGAGTTCACAGAGTCCGAGAAGCAAGCACTTGCAGACGTGATCGCATACGCAGCGAACGAAGATAAAACTGAGAAGCTGTTTTACACGACTGGCATCAACTGCAGTGTGGAGTGTGCTCGTGACCAGTTTGACACCACCAAGCTTCGCTTCGGCAAGACGGGCGGGATAGTGGCCTTCCATGCTTACCAAAGCTTCAAGGAAGGTGAGGTCACACCAGATGAGGCACATGCCATCGGAGTGCAGCTAGCAAAGGAACTATGGGGAGACAGGTTCCAGATGGTGGTTGCGACACATGTCAATACAAAGTGCGTTCATTCACACATTGTCATCAACAGTGTATCGTTCCGTGACGGCCATAAGTTCAATGGCTGCAAGGCCAATACCAGACTCCTTCGTGATACCTCGGACAGGATATGCCTGGAACACGGACTGTCAGTAATTGAGAACCCGAAAGGCAAAAGAGTGAGTTCGTATGTATATAAGATGGAGCATGCCGGTATGCCGACAAGGTATAACGTAGCCCGGCAGGCGATCGATGAGTCCATAGCGCTCAGCCTCACCATAGAGGAGTTCAAGTCAGAACTTCGGAAACGCGGATACAGTTACAGGTTTGATCCCAAACGCAAATATTGGACGATCACTCCTCCGGGATGGAAGAAAGCGATCCGGATCCATCAGCTCGGGTCTGACTACACACCCGAGAGCATCAAGCGCAGGATCTATGAGAACGATACGTCTGTAAGACAGGAGAGGCTGCGCCAGTCATACCGCATACCGAATCATTATAATCTCCGCCGTCGCATCGACCGCATCATGGGACGAAGCGGACTCGAGAAACTTTATCTGCGTTATTGCTATGAACTCGGTTACCTGCCGAAGTGCAAACAGGATCCGACACGGCTCCATATATTGCTGAAGGAAGATCTTCTTCAATGCGAACGATACTCGGAGCAGGCAAAGCTGCTTGCCAGGTATCATGTGAACACAGATGAAGATCTTTCGGCTCTGATGGAGAATTTGGAAGCGGAGATGGCAGGACTCGGATATGAGCGAAACGAACTGAGAATGAAGGCCAAGCGAGTGCTGCCTGAAGCTGAGGTCATACAGGCAAGAGAACGCGCAAAAGAAGTAACTGCCGAAATCAGGCGACTACGTCATGAGCTTAAGGTGTGCGGGGATATACAGGATAGATCCGGTCATGTCAGGGAGAATCTTGAGATCATTGA
>CACYBO010000255.1 GCA_902772685.1 uncultured Eubacteriales bacterium
CGGAGATGATTTTTCCGTCCAATATTTATTGCATTTCGTGCGGCAGCCTGATTGACAGGAGCCGCCCGTATGCTTTTTGCGATGAATGTGTGCGGGAGATGCACTGGATTACGGGGAAGACCTGCAGCCTTTGCGGGAAGGCGCTTCCGGACACATACCGGGGAGCGGACGTCTGCGGCAGGCCGGTCTGCTATGACTGCAAAAAACTGCACCATTATTTCACCAGGGGATGGAGCTGTCTGACCTATGGCCTCCGAGAACGTGAGATCATGATGGACATCAAATACAACAGCAAAGGCTACATAGCCCGGAAGATGGGCGATGTTATGTTCGACCGCATGAAGCCCCTCATTGAGGCAGCATGTGCTGAGGGAATCCGGCCGTTTGACGTGGTGATCCCGGTTCCCATCAGTGAAAAACGTCTGGTGAAGCGGGGCTACAATCAATCGGAACTTATGGCGCGTCAGTTTCTGGCGCGCTGGAAAAAGTATCTGCATGAAGCAGGCACAAGTAGCTGCCCGAACCTTGAGACAAAGGTCCTTACAAGGCGGAAAGAGACAGAGATGCTCCGCAGCCTGAACCCGGAGGAAAGACGCCTCGCTCTGCGCGATGCCTTTGGCGTTGCCCAGTCTCTTCGCCATCGGATCAGCAGGCAGAATATATTGTTAATTGACGATATATACACGACCGGCGCAACGGCTGACGCCTGCAGCAAAGTGCTTCTCGAGGAAGGCGCAGAAGCAGTATACCTGCTGACATTATGCTCCGGCGGGAACCGGCGACCGAAGGAATAATTGTCAGAATTGATTCTTTTGAGGGTCGATATGACTATCGGTCCTTTTCTTTTTGCTTTCCTCCGCAGGTTAGCAACTTCGAAACTTTGCAGTGCGGATGTTGTAATGTGGGAGGACATTTTTTATCACTTTTGGGGTACGATTTCCGAAACCCATGGGGTACAGTACCCCACAAAACAGCGGCTGATCAACACTTTTGGGGTACGATTTCCGAAATCCATGGGGTACAGTACCCCACGGATTCTGATGGTAGTGCCTCAATTTGCAGCTTCGTGAGAAACAGTCGCACAACTAAGAGTTTTCCTCTCCGCAGCATGGGTTTTGCATTGTAAGTGTTCCCTAACTATGTTAGAATAGAAAAAAAGAGGCACAAGATATTGTGCCTGAAGGAGGTTGTTATTATGAAGACTGTTATTACCGGCAAGAATTACACTCCTAGCGATAAGCTCAAGGACATCATCGAGAAGAAGTTCGCGAAGCTGGACAAGTATTTTTCGGATGATATTACAGCTAACGTAGCGACAATCAAAGAGAAAGGCGGGTATAAGGTAGAAGCAACAATTAATACGAAGGGTACTATTTTCAGGGCTGAGACGAGATCAAGCGATCCTTACGACTGTGTGGACAGATGCATCGAGAAGCTCTCGAATCAGATGAGCAGATTCAAGACGAAACTCCAGAAGAAGTACAAAGGGCAGAAGGACTTTGGCTTTGAGGAATTGCCTGAGTTCGAAGAAGAGCAGGAAGAGATCAACGTTGTCAGGGCCAAGAAGTTCCAGCTGGAACCGATGGGAGAAGAAGAAGCAATCATGCAGATGGAAATGCTCAATCATGATTTCTTCGTTTATCTGAACATGGAAACAGACTCAGTAAACGTCGTATACAAGAGGAAGGACGGAAATTACGGCGTGCTTGAGACAACATATTAATTGATTACAGCAAAAGCAACAAAAAGGAGACCCTTTCGGGTCTCCTTTTAATTATGGAACACTCTGCATATGATCCAGCTGACCTGATCTTTGCCCCCACACTTGCCTTGACCGGATTTCCCGAGGACTTACTTCTAAACTACGCCATGATCGCCGCTTACTGTTCTTCAGCGGTTTACGTGGGACCCTTTGCCCGTAGCTGGCATGGCCTTTCAATCACAGACCCGGATCATATGCAGAGCGTTCACCGCGGGCCGCACCGTCTGCAGCACGCCTGTTCATGCATTATACGACAGGAAGCGGTGCTTTTGCAAGAGTCTGTAAATTCATTAACAATTAGTGGGAGGACGTTGAAATGCCACCACTAAATATAGTATAATATATTGAATATTTGTGTAGATAATTGATATATAGAAACAGGTCCGCGGAGGGGGCTCAATGAACGATATTCTTCAGTTCTTCGCGAATATATTTTCAGATTTCGGATTGGCAGATGCGATAGATATTATTATCGTTACTTTTGTTGTGTACTATCTGCTCAAACTTATCCTGGAGACGAGAGCCCAACAGATCATCAAGGGCATTCTGCTGCTCGTGGCAGCTACATTTGTATCGGATGTTCTGGAACTGCATACTCTCAACTGGATGTGCAAAGGCGCATTGACGCTGGGAGCTGTAGCGGTTCTTATTGTGCTGCAGCCGGAACTCAGAAGAGCCCTGGAATTCATGGGACGCGGACGGATCATAAGCGGTATCGGAAGCGGCGAAAAAGAAAACAGCAAGAGAGTCGTAATGGCTATTGCGAATGCTGTCGAGAAGTTCAGCAGTGAGAAGACCGGCGCACTGATCGTCTTTGAGAGACAGACAGTTCTCGAGGATTACGCAGAGACAGGCACAGTGCTGGATGCTGAAATCACACAGCAGCTTCTGGGCAATATTTTTTACGAGGGTGCACCGCTCCACGACGGAGCGATTATCATAAGCGGGACCAAACTGTATGCAGCGGGATGCGTTCTGCCGCTTTCGAGCAGCCAGAGCATCAGCAAAGATCTGGGGACCCGTCACAGAGCCGGAATCGGAATTACAGAGAATTCCGATGCTATCGCGCTGATCGTTTCAGAAGAGACGGGTATCATCAGCATGGCGGAAGACGGCAGACTTGAGAGGTTCCTCGACACGAAGACGGTGGAGAAGAGACTGCTGGAGATCTATTTAAGCAACATGAAAATCAAAGGCAGACTGAAGAAATTCTCAAAGGCGCAGAATGCGATCAGCAAGGCGAATGAAGAACACGGAAAGAATAAGGATATGATTTACGGAAAACCGGCCGGCAACCAGGGAAAGGAGGAGAACGATGCTGAATAACAAAAAAGTTCTCATGCTCATTTCCCTGCTGGTTGCAATCGGGCTTTGGTTGTTCGTAATGGGCAATGTAGATCCTACGATGGATGAGCGCTTCAGCGGAATCAGCGTCGAAATGGAGGGAACAGGAGATCTTGCTGATCAGGGACTCAAAGCCACTCTCAGCAAGCCTAAAATGGTAGCTGTTACACTTGAAGGAAAGAGATCCCAGATCAAAAAAGTCAAAGCAAAAGGGATTAAAGCATTTATCGATGTATCCACCTGTGACTACGGCAAGAACGAAGCAGAAATACACATTTCGCTCCCTGACGGAGTTACGGGAGTGACAGTAGAAGATATATCAAGCGAGACCGCTACGTTTATGGTCAGATAATACTTTGGAATCAGGAGGAAAAAGATGGGAAGCTTATTCGGAAACGGAGATGTCCGTGGGCTGGCTAACACTGAGCTGACGCCTGATCTGGCGTTTAAGTTAGGGAAAGCGACAGGTTATGTCCTTGGAAAGACAAAGGAAAAACCGGTGTTCCTCATCGGCAAGGATACGAGAATATCCGGCGATATGCTTGAGGATGCACTCAGTGCAGGATTTATGTCAACAGGTGCAAATGTTATCAAAGTCGGCGTCCTCCCGACACCGGCCATAGCTTATCTTGTCAAAGCTTACGGAGCGGATGCCGGTGTCATTGTATCCGCGTCTCACAATTCTTTTGAATACAATGGAATCAAGTTCTACAACAGTGATGGTTTCAAGATGGATGACTCCTTTGAAGATGAAGTAGAAACCATATTGCTGAGAAACATCCACATGGATGCGCATGTAGCAGGCGCCGGAATCGGCAAGTGTCTGGATGCTGACGATGAAGCCGAGACGAAGTATGCGGAGTATCTTGAGTCGACGATCGATACGGATATCAGCGGTATCAAGCTTGTCATCGACTGCGCAAACGGATCCGCATATAAAGTGGCGGAGAAGGTCTTCACGGATCTTGGCGCGGACATTACGGTTATCGGCAATGAGCCTGACGGCCTCAATATCAACGCTAAATGCGGCAGCACCCATCCTGAACTCATCCAGAAGGAAGTCGTTGAGAGAGGCGCATTTATGGGCTTTGCATACGACGGTGATGCGGACAGACTGATCGCGTGTGATGAGAAGGGAAATCTCATCGACGGCGACAAGCTAATGTGCATATGTGCCCGCATGCTGAAGGAGAGGGAAGAACTTCCTGAGAATAAAGTCATCTCGACGCTGATGAGCAACATCGGCTTCCACAAGTTCATGAAAGAGGAAGGATTCAATCTGGGAATCACGGATGTCGGTGATAGGTTTGTTCTGGATAAAATGCTCGAGGAAGGCGCAGTCTTCGGAGGCGAGCAGTCCGGACACATCATCTTCCTGAATCACGCGACGACAGGCGACGGAATTCTCAGCAGTCTGCAGCTGCTGCAGGCAGTTATTCATTCCGAAAAGACCGCCAGCGAAGCAAGTGAAGAGATCGCGATTTATCCTCAGGTGCTCAAGAACGCCAGAGTCAAGATCGAGAACAAGTTCAAGTACAATAAAGACGAAGAAGTACAAAAGGCCGTTAATGAAGTTTGCGAAGAGTTGGGAGAGGACGGAAGAGTACTCATCAGACCGTCCAGCACTGAGCCGCTCGTAAGAGTCATGATCGAAGGACAGGATATAGAAGACATCACTGCGAAGGCGCAGAAACTTGCCAGACTCATCACAAAACGCTTCAGTTAAGGAGGGCATTATGTGTGGAATAGTTGGATACGTAGGAACCGACCATGCGAAAGAAAAAATAATAGACGGTCTCAAGCGTCTTGAATACAGAGGATACGATTCGGCAGGAATAGCTCTCCCGATCAATGGAAAGATCCAGGTGCAGAAGGCGGTGGGCGAGATCAAGAATCTGGAAGCCAAAATCGCCTCTCCGGATTTTGATGCTCCGATTGGTATCGGGCACACCAGATGGGCAACCCACGGAGAACCGACTGAGATAAATGCCCATCCGCATCTGAATATGGAGGAGACGATTGCCATCGTCCACAACGGCATTATCGAGAACTATCAGGAACTCCGCGAGTGGTTGACGACAGAGTACGGAAGTGTATTTAAATCCGAGACCGACACAGAAGTCATTGCACATCTCATCGGACTCTATTACAACGGAGACCTTCTGGACGCTGTTAACAAGGCGGTTGCTGAGATGCGCGGCGCATACGCGATTGCGGCCATCGCTGCAGATGAACCGGACAAGATCGTCGCAGTCAGAAAGGACGCTCCGCTCGTAGCGGGCATCGGCAAAGGCTTCAACTTCGTCGCGTCCGACATCCCGGCGGTACTCAAGTATGTCCGCGATGTTTACCTCATTGAGAACAACGAAACGGTTGTCCTGACGAAGGATGATATCGTCATCTACGACGAGAACGGCAACAAGGTCGACAGAGAAGTGTACGTAGTCGACTGGAAGGCAGACGCTGCGGATAAGGCTGATTATGATCACTACATGCTCAAGGAGATCCATGAGCAGCCGGCGGTTATCAGCGAGACGCTCATGAGCAGGCTGAATCCGGACGATTCTATCAGGCTGGACGACATCACACTTACAAAAGAAGATATCGACAATATCAACAAGATCTACATCGTGGCCTGCGGAACAGCATACCATGCAGGATTGGTCGGCAAGATGGTCATCGAGAAAATGGCGCACATTCCTGTTGAAGTCGATGTGGCGTCCGAGTTCCGGTACAGAGATACATTCATTGATGACAAGACTTTGTTCATCGCTATTTCGCAGTCCGGAGAGACGCTGGATACGCTTGCCGCGCTGCGCGACGCCAAGGACAGAGGCGCGCGTATACTGAGTGTTGTCAACGCGGTGGGAAGTTCCATTGCGAGAGAATCCCACGACGTATTCTATACGCTGGCTGGACCGGAGGTTGCTGTTGCATCTACAAAGGCGTACACGACACAGCTCATATGCATGTATCTGATCGGTCTCTACATGGGCAGCACCAAGGGAACCATCGACAAGGAATACTATGACTTCATGCTGGCAGAGCTCAAGGCGCTGCCTGACAAGGTTAACAAAGCCATAGAGAATGAACCGAAGCTGAAGGAACTGGCGGAGAGATACCACTACAGGGACAATGTCTTCTTCATCGGCCGCGGACTGGACAGCGGCGTAGCGTATGAAGGTTCTCTGAAACTTAAGGAGATTTCCTACATTCACTCATTCGCCATCGCGGCAGGAGAACTGAAGCACGGAACCATCGCCCTGATGGATTCAGATACGCTTGTTGTTGCACTGGCAACGCAGGATAAACTTTATGAAAAGATGGTATCGAATATCGTCGAAGTTCAGGCGAGAGGCGCACGTATCATAGGTCTCGCCAAGGAGGGCAAGACGGAGATCGAGAAGACCAGCGACGAGGTCATCTACATCCCGCAGTGCTCAGACGAAGTGGCGCCTGTTCTGGCGGTCGTGCCGCTCCAGATATTCGCGTACTATGTTGCACTTGAAAAAGGATGCAATATCGACAAGCCGAAGAATCTGGCTAAATCAGTAACAGTTGAATAAGAGCCTTATGACGGCCTGCGCCTGCCGCAGGTCAGATGCGCAGATCAGATATTACTGGAGGGAAACGCATGAATCAGACTGAATTACTCAGCAAGTTTCTGTTGGACAGCAAACCTGTAAGCTGCGAGCCTTACGGCAATGGACACATAAACAGCACATTTCTGGTACAGACCGAAAAAGGCACAAGATACATACTGCAGAGGCTGAGCGAAGAAGCCTTTAAGGATGTTCCCGCACTCATGGAGAACATCTCTGGCATCGCTCAGTTTCTTGATGCAAAGGCAAAAGCAGAGGGTACGCCGTGCCATGTTCTGCCGCCGGTGGAAACGGCAGATGGAAGCACGTATGTCCGCGTCACAGAAGAGGATTGCCCCGACGGAGACACGGAAGCAGGTTATTACAGGGTTACTCCTTTCGCGGAGAACTCCATTTGCCTTGAGAAACCGGAATCCGATGAGGACTTCTACCAGTGCGCGATCGCCTTCGGCACTTTCATTTCCGAACTCGCCGATTATCCGGCGGAAACACTTCATGAAACAATACCTAACTTCCATAACACGGTTGACAGATACAGGATCTTCCACGAGACGCTCGAGCGCGCCCAGAATGACCCTGAACTTGCGGAGCGTGTAAAGGAAGCGGAGAATGAGATAGACTTCGTTCTCGAA
>CACYBO010000256.1 GCA_902772685.1 uncultured Eubacteriales bacterium
CGATCAGTTCACTGTAACCGATCCCCGCCGCTTCCCATAATTGAGGGTACATACTTATTTTGGTGAATCCCGGCATTGTGTTTATCTCATTAAATACAAGTCTGCCGTCATCATATCCGCCCGATGGTCCCTTTTCCAAGAAGAAATCCACTCTCGCCAATCCTCTGCATCCCATAATCTCATAAATGCTGACAGCGGTCTGACGTATCTGCTCCTGCAGTTTCTCAGGCAGATCAGTAACGATTGTTGTTACAGAACCTATATTATCATATTTTGCCGTATAATCATAGAACTCATTTGCCGATAGTATTTCCCCGATGCAGCTTGCCTGTGGAGCTTCGTTCCCCAAAACCGCAACTTCAAGCTCTCTTCCAACTATTGTTTCCTCGATAAGCGCTTTGCTGTCTTCTGCAAAGGCAACGCGGAGACCTTCCGGAAGTTCCGCTTTTGATTTGACTTTGCTTATGCCCACTGAAGAGCCGGCGTTGGCCGGTTTCACAAACAGGGGATAGCCGCTGTCGAAGAACTGATCGATCACCTCGGCGGCCTCCTCTTCATCACAGCCTCTGTGCGCGATGCAGCACTTTGCCTGATCACAGGCCTCTGCCTGATCGATCACAGCCTTTGTTACTGATTTATCCATACATGCGGCTGAGGAAGTGGAATCTGACCCGACGAAAGGTATTCCTGCAATAGCCAGAAACCCCTGCATTCTGCCGTCTTCCCCGTTTCTTCCGTGGAGCAGAGGAAAGACCACATCGACATCAAGACCTGCAAATCCCGCTCCGGGCATAAGATATACATCTCTGTTTGAACCGTGATTCTCCCAGCTTCCGTCGTCGATGGCCTCTGGGGGTGCTTCTGTCTGCATCCACCTGCCGTCTTTGGTGATCCCGACTTTTATGATTTCGTATTTTGCTTCATCTATGTGGTGCAGCACCGATGCGGCAGAGGTCCTGGAGACTTCATGCTCCGATGAGACTCCGCCGAATATCAGCATCATCCTGATTTTTTTCACCTGTTCCATTACTTCCCCCTGTTCCAGCCTGACGCGTCTAATAGATTCCCGTCAAATTGGCTATATCGTTGCTTATCTGCTGAACTGTTTCGCTTGGAGTATATCCTTCCTGATCAAAGAACTGTTCATGCAGTCTGCTCACATTGTTTGTCAGGTTCACAGGCGGACCATACCACGCGTATCCTGCTCCGCCGTAACCTGTCCAGCTTCCTACATCGTACGGGAATCCGGTCGTTGAATCTGTCATATCAAACGACTTGACTTTGACCATGAGTTTCACCATTTCCATCGTGCTGATGTTCGTTTTTACCTCAGGCATAGCATGTCTGGCTACGGAGAGCATCTTGAAAGGACCCGCCTTCTTGATCGCCTTGAACGTTTCGCTGAAGACGAGTTTCATTCTCTCATTTCTTCTGTAATCGCCGGTCGCAGCATCTTTTCTGATCCTGGCGTACGTCACAGCCTGAACTCCGTTGAGTGTCTGTTTTCCCGGACCTTCAATCTTATCCTTCGGCCCGTCAACATTCTTCGCGGTGTTCGGAATATATTTGTTCAGTTCTTCGATTTCCGATTCCTGAACATCAATCTCGATCCCGCCTACAGAATCGATCACATCCGCAACTGTCTTCCAGTTGATGACTACGACTTCATCGATGTTCAGATCGAGGTTCTTATTAAGCGCATAGAGCGATTGCTGGGCACCTCCATAAAAGTAGGCGTGTGTGATTTTATCCAGGCCCTCTTCCCCAACATCCAAGAGCGTATCTCTGAAAACGGAAAACATTTTTACTTCATTTGTGTCTTTGTTGATGCTGGCTACAATGATCGCGTCACTTCTTACCTGACTCTCGTCATCGTCCGCCCTCGCGTCAGTGCCGAGAACCGCGATATTTCTGTATCCGTCAATAGAGGCAGCTGCAGCGCTGTCGATTCCCAAATCATTCTTATCGATTGATACGTGCTCTGCGCTGGAAACTGTCGCCAGAACCATCGCGCCTCCGCTCAATACCGTAACTGCGGCCAGCACCAGCGCGATCAGAACAGCAAGAACCGGTGCAGGCACCCTTCTTCTCTTCAGATTCCCGGCTGCTTTGGCAGCTGAGGCTTTGGCTTTTTTGCGTCCTCTTAGAATGCTGTCTTTAATACTGCCGAATTCATCATAATCGGAATGACGAATGCCCGATCTGACGCCTCTCTTGTTCCTGTCCGCCTCCCTGGCTTCCAGGTACTGCTGCATTTCCCTGTCCCGGCGTTCCTTTTCCTTTTGGGCCTTTCTCATTTCCGAAGCGCCATAAGGGGTCTCAGTAACTGAGACCCTTCTTGTCTTCTTTTTTTCTTCAGGAAAAAACTGTCCGTATTTTTCATCCGCATCATCAGAAAGGCCGCTTGAATGCCGCCTTTCTTCCTGTCTGTAATACTCTCTGTTTATTTCCTCTTCCTGTTCGTGCTGTCTGAGAGCCAGATATTCCTGATATTGCCGCTCTTTTTCATCCATTATCTGTCTGCTCCTGTTTCACTATTTGACATACTTCATGGAGATGTAGTATCCATTGCTCATCTTTCCCCAGCCGTTTTTCACAGATTTGATTTTTATCTTGACCCCCTTGGAGTAAGTGCCTTTGATTTTGTAGCTCGTCCCCGGGCCGGTTCTGTAGTTTACAGAATCTGTGGTCTTGGCGCTGCAAGGATATTTCGAATTCTTTATCTTGACCAGATACTTCGCCTTCATGTAATATCCGTTGCTCAGCTTCGCCCATTTGCCTGACATTCCAACTACCCTGACCTTCTTGCCCTTCTTGTAAAAGCCCTTTTTCTTATAGCTTTTGCCCGGGCCAGTCCTGTAGTTAGCAGTGGATTTCACCTTTGCCTTATACGACGCAAATGTCGAAACCGGATCTGATGATGAAACGCCGGAAGACGAAACCGATGACTGAACGGAAGACGAAGAAGATGACGTCTTCGGTTCAAAAATGTAGTTGATGTCGATCTTCCCGCTGAGTCCGTTTACCCGTCCTGAAGAGCTGTACTGCCACATCCAGTAATCGCCGGCGTAAGTCGTTGCGACTCCGTTTGATGTATAATTGGCGAGCCAGATCTTGTACTTGCTCTGAAGCGTTCTGTAGTCGATATGGTTGTTCAGAGTATTGTAATTGGCGTAAACCATCGGAACGTATCCCGCCGCTTTTATTGTATCACAAAATGCAGTACATGAGGCAGTTCCGACGCGTTTCATCACCTTGGATGTCAGTCTGCCGCCCGTTTCATAGTCATAAGCAACCGGCAGAGTGATTTTGCTCTTATAGCTTCCAAGTATGGATGTCACATACTGAGCCTCGGATTTGGCTTCCGCCGCAGATACTGCCGTGGAATAGTAGTATACTCCGACCTTTATCCCGGCTTTGTAAGCGCCGTTAATATTGTTTGAGAATGTGGAATCCATGTGGTGGGCACCGCCG
Organism: uncultured Eubacteriales bacterium; assembly: GCA_902772685.1. GTDB lineage: Bacteria > Bacillota > Clostridia > Peptostreptococcales > Anaerovoracaceae > Lentihominibacter. Next base: position 3,475 of record CACYBO010000256.1, read on the forward strand.
CTGAGGCTGCTGTAACCGCACCTGATGATCGCGTGGGTGACTCCCGCAGCCTTGATCTTCTGCCAGTTGGAATCACTTACTTTTCCCTGCCACCATGAAATGTCGATGCAGTGATATCTGGTGTAAGCACTGTACTTGGAAGGCGTCTGACCTTTGCCCAGACCGCTGACTCCGCCGCCCATTGCAGTGATGTCACCGTTTGTCTCAACGTTATCAGTATCGTCGATTCCGTCTGCGTTGGCGTCCGCCTCTGCCAGGAACTTCTCGACCTCATCGAGATCCACCTTCTTCTCAGATATCACTCCGTCTTCATCCACTTCATAATATCTGTAGAATGTCGGGTCCTCCAGTACATAGCTCAGTTCAGGATCGTTCTGAATATCGCTGATGTTCTTCCCGGCCAGTCCCTCAAGGGCAGATCCCTCTGCGACCCCTGAACCTTCACCTACTGAAGCAGCCGTCAGTTCAACACTTTCTTCATCGGCGGTTTCGTCGGTCTGATCGGCGTTGACATCGTCGCCGCTCTGCTCTGAGCTGACGGCATCCCCCGTCTGGTCTCCGTCAAGGCTCTCTGCCGCGACTGCGGTCTGTTCCTGCGTCTCTTCTGCATACACAGTTCCGCTCGCCAGTGTAGGCGCCATTGTCATCGACAGACCTACCACGCATGAGAATATGATTGTCGCAATTTTTTTCATGACCTTGTCCTCTATTTCTTCAGTCTGCTAATAGGGATCCACTGTCCTGTGCTTATCTTGGACCAGCTTCCGTATGTTCCTATTACTGTAACCTTGCTGTTTTTCTTGAATGTCTTCTTCTTGATATATTTCTTTGACGGACCTGACCGGCTGATGGTTTTCTTCTTGAGCTTTGCCTTGTATTTAACCTTTACCAGAGGTTTCACCGACGGATACCGCGCGATTTTCTTGATGTTCTTGGTCTTCACCCAATATCCGTTCGCCATCTGGGACCATTTGCCGCTGGTCCTGAGCACATAGAACTTTTTGCCCTTTTTCAGAGTGCCTTTCTTTCCGCTTCCTGCTTTTGCGTAATATGGCGTCTTCTTTTTCGTCTTTGATTTGTTTATGTAGGCTCTTCCCTCGCTGTCGAAGGTGTAGGCCTTGCAGTTGATCCAGTATTTCCTGTCTGTGATCTTGACGCCGTCTTCACCGAATCCGTACGTATATGCTCCGATCTTAAGGAACGCATTCTTCGCAATAGTTCCGTCTTCTCTGACTGCATACTGCTTGCCGTCGATCGTCTTCAGGCTGTAGGAGACTTCGGGTTCAACCGGCTTGCCCGTCTTCATGTAGGCTTTCATGGATGACTGTTTGCACATGAGCAGGTTTGCATCCACCCTTCCGCTTATTCCGCTTATCGTTGTGCTGCTTGTGCACTGCCATATACTGTAAGCCTTCTTGTACGTACAGCTTGAGCTCCACTGAGCGACCCACTTGTCATACCCATTGAAGGAACCGAGTTTGTTGTTCCACCAGTTCAGATTCGCGTATACGCCGGACGGATAGCCGCTATTCTTCAGTTTGCTGCAAAATGCGTTTGCCATCTTGCAGATTGTTGCCGCTCCCGCTCTGGAGACCTTCCTGTCTTCCAGGTCGTAGTAAACCGGATACTGCAGGCTGCACTTATTCGCCTTCAGCAGTCTGATGGCGTGGTCCGCTTCATCCTTAGCCTTCGATACAGAGTCGGCGTAGGAGTAGAGATATACGCCGTACGGAATTCCGTTTTCCCTGCAGCCCTTGACGTTTGCCGCGAATTTACTGTCGTCCTTCGCTGTGGTGTTCGGACCGTACCCGCATCTCAGAATAGCAAAATCAACACCTGCCGCCTTAACCTTTTTCCAGTTGATCGTTCCCTGCCAGTAACTGACGTCGATTCCCTTCAGGTATCCGGGGCCTCTCTTGTACTTCCCTGACGACCATGTCCAGTATCTGTCCCTTGTTGTTGCCGACATTGCGGTCATCCGGGGCTCCGCAGCGGGCTGTTCCGCCTGTGCGGGAGCCTGTTCCTCAGCCTGAAGCTGAGTGTCCGGTGCCTGTACGTCCTGCGAGTCCTCTACGCTCTGCGCTTCGAGAGTTGTTTCAGGCTCTGCTTCTTCAACAGGTTCCTGCTCCTGCACTGTCTGTCCGGGCTGCTCCTCTGTCTGCTGCCCGGACTGATCCTCTGCAGGTTGTTCCGAAAGCTCCTCAGCAGTCTGATCGGACTGTTCTTCGGCCGGTTCAACGAGCGGTTCATCAATTACCTGGTCAGGTTCCCCTGTCTGCTCCTGCTCTTCTGCAGCAGCCCCAGTCTGCTCTGCGGCCGGAATCTGTTCCTCATCAGAATTGCTTCCCATCTGAGCGTTATAGTCCTCAAATACTTCCATGTCGCTGTCTGCTTCCATGGCGTCAAGGCCTTCGTCTATGATGATGTCGCCGTCCTGATACCGCCAGCTGCTGGCTGATGTCTCCACCTCCTGTCCGTCTGTCGCTGAAATCGGCGCGACGAAGACCGGGGACAGCGCCAATGCTGCCGTCAGGACTGCCGCAATTATTTTGCGGCTCATGTTAAAGATCAATTTTCATTACCTCCGGGTGACAAGATATACCGTACTGCGGGCAGGTCAGGCACTCAAAGAAATTCGGCGCCTCC
>CACYBO010000257.1 GCA_902772685.1 uncultured Eubacteriales bacterium
CTTATATTCGCCGATACCGTGCGTCGTTTCCGTTCCAGCTGACAAGGTTCAGTTCTCTCTTCCATCCGCTGGATGCAAGGCTGATATCTCCGATGTGTTCTGTGATTTCGAATGTGATTTCCTCATTGTTTGTTTTAGCCATGATAAGCTCCTTTCATTTTGCATTTCGCTTAAGTTTTATCCTGCCTAAAAAAGGCATGACGCATGCGGCGGATGTCATATATGGAGACTTGTACTATATTGACAGCTGGCGCGCGGCATGCAAAATAGGGCAGGAAATAAAACGGGCGGGATGCCTGGGACGAGCTGCCTGGATAAAAGGAGAACAGAGATCACATCGTATAAGGCCATCGGTGTTTCAGACGAACTGCGGATGGAAGAGAGTCAAAATGATTGGCTGGAGGAAAGGGCGCACGAGACATTTGTAGTCGGTGTCGGATCTTTCGTGATGAGCAGAGGCAGAGGTCTCCCGGGAGAATGAGAACGATGCTGCTCGAAGGTCGCTTCAGAGAAAAGGGCAGGCACGGGACTGCTCCTGCTGCATATATATGGGGCGGGATGGCGGGAAAAAAGATAAACAGGCAGCATCCTGCCTGTACATATCCATAAAAACTGCTCTTCCGGAAGATGTCCCGAAAGAGCAGTGAAGATAAAACTAAAGCTCAATACTGGAGCTTCTTATCCATTATACGGCATGTAGAGTACATTGTCAGATAATATCTCGTTATATCTGACGACCGATTCATTTGCTTCACGGCACATGGCCTTCAGTGCAGACATGGTCATGCCGGAGGATTCCGGGATGACTATGAACTCGTGTACGGAAGATGGGATTGCAAAGAAGGCTTCCTTCAGCCTGGCGTGGACTCTGCCAACGATGCCCGGAAGGAATAAGGAAACGGCTCCAAACATACCGGATCTGTTGGAGAGGATCAGCATTTCATCGGTGATCTCATCATCGGTAGAAAGCAGATTTGCTTTTCTGTTCAGGAACAACGCATCGCTCATGCTGCACAGGATGGCGGGATCATTCTCCGCGGTATTCGACACTGCGATGTCGAATAGTTCTTCTGTATTCCAAAGATTCGATTCCGCCAGTTCTTTTGTGATCGTTGTGGACAGGAATCCATCGCCGGCGGCATATCTGATCTGACAGATGAAGGAAAGACCGCTGCCAACGCTTCTTGAGATGACCTGCTCAAGGTACTCGCTGTTTCTGTCATCCCCGATCAGCGCGACGAACAGTTTATCGCTGATATCGGAAATGGGCTGTTCGGATGACAGATCATCGATCATATCAAATGGCGGCACATCCGTTGATGTCTCGCAGGCTGTTACGATCTGCTCTGCGATTTCTGACGGGCTCACGCCTGCATCGACAAAATCGTTGATGTACAGCGTTTTGCCGACATTGCCCTGTTTCAATACGATTCCATAGAGATGCATATCATTCATCTTGACGATGTCAGCTTTCTCGATCTCATACGGAACACCCATATCATTCAGCACTGCAATAACTTCTTCTCTTGTTTTTCTGATGTTCATTTTGAACTCCTTTCCTGCTTCTGAAATGACTTTGCCCTGAAATGACCGCCGGGAGCACGACGGGTCAAGGGCAGCAGCTTTTTTAAGGAAAAAGTCCTGCGAACGGATCGCAGGACCCTTTACCCGGCGGGATACCGGCGGTAGAATAGAGCTCAGAATGAAGACTGTATCAACTCATTCTCTTTGAAACTGTAATAAGAACTGTCAGACGCAATGATGAGATGATCGACAACTGGTATTTCAAGAAGTGATCCAGCTTTCTGAATCCTTTTCGTAGTATCGATATCCTCCTGTGATGGCGAAGGATCCCCAGATGGATGATTGTGTGCGATAATAATCGAGGCGGCATTGCTGAGCAGTGCCCTTGTGTAAATCGCTCTTGATGACATAGGACATTCAGAGAGAACGCCGTGGGCCACCTCATGGACTGCGGTTATCATTCCTTTGCAATTGAGACATAAAAGATATACATATTCTTCAGATGCCTCGTGCAGTCCGAGATCGATCAGAATGGATGCGGCATCGGATACTGTACGGATGCATTCATAAGAACAGTCCTTCTCCTTGACCAGTTTGCATTTCATGAATTCTATATTGTACATGCTTTAAACCTCACTATTATAAAAGGCAGGCATTAAAGCCTGCCATGAAGAATTAACCCGCGGACGACATCCATCTCACCGTCTGTCAGGGTGATACCTTTGCTCATTTTGACGTGTCCGGTTTTCGGATCAGGCTGAGACCATTCACGGATATCCCACTTAGGAAAGCCATGGTTCCAGGAGATGCGTTGCAGTTTTTTCTGCCAGTGTGTTGGCGATTCACTCAGAACCGCGACCTCTTCGATTACGTCATACGTAAAATCGTTGTTCTTTTCTTTTGCCATGTTATCTCTCCTTTTTAACTGTACATTTCCGAATAGAACTCAACTTGCTGATCAGTCAGTCCTTCAAAGTCTTCACTGTCTGCAGGGGCTCGGCAAATCAGGAAGGTTCCGCAGATGATGTCATAAGGTGTACCATCTGCAAGACAGATAGGCCTGTTGGGTTTCAGATTCAAAAGCTTGCCTTCCTCGTTGCAAATCAGTACTGCATCATCCGAATGGATAGGTGGGATGACCATTTCGATCAGACCACCGACGATAGCCTGTTTAGCTTCAATACTGTTTGCGACTTCTGCAGGTTTTGGTTTTTCTCCGGGTTCAACAATTAGTACTTTCATAAGCTGTCTCCTTTCAAAACGTCAGCTGTAACATATACATGGCGTAGGATGAAGTGAGTGAAGCTGAAGCAAGGTGGAGATGCCCGCATACTACCTTGCTGCAGCGAGGGAACTGCATATAATTGCAAATCTGTCCAGCTGGCGGTTTGAAGGCGTTTCCGGAGCGGATTAGTAATGACATGTTTCCGCATACGGACCATGTGGAGTGCATAGCATTGATGTCACGCATTTAATGGGGAAGCCTCTAAAACTGTTGAAATCAACACATTTCCGGGTTTTAGCCCGGGATTGTTCTTTTGGATAACTTTCCATGGACTGGATTGGATATATTATATAGCACTGACAATGGGAGTTGACAGAACTGCTTTTAGAGATAGTGGAGTTGACAGGGCTGTTTTTTGGGAGCTGGAGTTGATGGGAATGTTGTCAAAGGTTGGCTATTCGTGGTAAATCTTTGTATGCGGTAGGAAGATACCAGGTATCCGTCGGAGACTTAATTCAGTGAAAAATGGAAGCGGTTCTATGGTATAATTTACATATATTTGTGAAAATTACGGAGGA
>CACYBO010000258.1 GCA_902772685.1 uncultured Eubacteriales bacterium
GGTGTACTTGATCTTTGTTCCAATCTTCTTGACGGGAACCTTGAATTTGAAATCACCGAATTTGTCTGCCTTTGCAGAATATGATTTCCCGGCAAAGGTCAGTTTGACAGCAGTATAGGGGAAGGTGTATCCGTACAGATAGGTGTCCCCATATCTGGCGGTATCGATGTTTGAGTAACAGAGGATATACTGCTTCATGTACTGGGCCGTAACCGTGACCGGGATTTCTGCTTTCTGTCCAAGAGGATCCTCGAGAACCAAAACTGTCTTGCCGACATGTACCGGAATCACATCCCAATATGAACCTGAGTAGCCCACTTCATAGTGGGAAACGAGTTTTACGACACCGGTGTTTTTTGAGGTTACCTTGATAACCTGATCATCAATAGGAGAAATTACATGATAATATTCCCATCCCGGATCGTATGGAAAACTGTAAACATATCCGGTGTTGTTCATAAAGTCGCTGTCTCCTGTATAGAAGTAGTCAAATACAATACTGTCTTCTGAAAAACTGAGTGTGGCGGCAACTGTAACATTGATATGCACAACATCGCCTTCCGAGCCTGTAACGGTAATCACTGCCGTTCCGGGGTTGTCCGCGTAGATAACTACGAGCTGGTAATTCTGCATGTACGGCGTACCAAATGAGGCTGTTGCAACCCACTCATTGGAAGAAGATACATCGGTCACTGTGCCTTTTGTAACCAGAACTTCAATCTCTTCAGAATAGCCGTATTCGGAATTATTATAAGAAAAGGAAGCCGTGACATCGTAGGTTTCAAGTTCCAATCCTGTGCCGTTCTCCTGACTAGATGCAGGATCTTCTTCCGCGCAGGCAACCGTCCCGGAAATACACAGCATAGAACATACAATCACTAAAAGAAACACAATCTTCAGAATGCTCTTCATGGTTCAGCACCTCGTAAATGATTCGAAATAATATAATGCTGTAAATATAGTATACTTTCCGGTACGCAGAATGTCAAAATGCGTGTCAGATCATTGTAATTGACGCGCCCGGATATACTTCATGACTATTATGCGGTATAATTCTTTTGTATTGGAGGGAGAAATGGATATGAAATACACAGATTTAATATGCGGGCGCAGAAGCGTCAGGACTTTCGACGGGAAGGGCATCGGCGATGATGTCATGAAACAGCTGGAAGCATTCGCGCAGGATTGCGGCAATCCGTACGGTGCTGTCATGGAGTTCTGTTTCCTCAGCGCAAAAGAGCACGGTCTCAAATCACCTGTTATTTCAGGTACAGACAATTTCGTCGCTGTGAAGATGAAACGTCAGCCGCATTTCGATGAAGCCCTCGGATATTCGATGGAGAAGTTTGTCCTCGACGCCTGTTCCATCGGAATTGGGACGAACTGGATCGGCGGAACCATGGACAGAAAGGCGTTTGAAAGTGCGATCGATCTCGCTGAAGACGAGGTCATGCCTTGCGTCACACCGATCGGGCATGCGGCGAAGCGAATGTCCATCAAGGAGGTCGCCATGCGCAAAGGCGTCGGCGCGGACCGCAGAAAGGTTTTTGGGGAATTGTTCTTTGACGGGGACTTCAACACGCCGCTCAAAGAAGATGAAGCAGGAGAGCTATTGCTGCCTTTGCAGATGGTAAGACTGGCGCCGTCTGCCGTGAACAAACAGCCGTGGAGAGTAGTTGTCGAGGGAGATACTGTCCATTTCTATGAAAAAAGAGGAAAGAACTTCGACAGCAAGTCGGTGGGAGATATGCAGAAGATCGACGTTGGCATCGCGATGTGCCATTTTGATCTGACAGCGAAGGAGACAGGCCTTGGGACAGTGTTCGAGATTTCCTATCCGCAGATAGAGACACCGGAAAACGTAGAGTACATCGCGTCGTTCCGGGTGTTTTCGGCAGAATAATGGATCCTACTTCTTGCCGGGTGATCTGAAGTTCATATAGATGATTGCAAAGGCCATAAGCACGAGGAGAACAACTCTTCCTTTGTGCTCAACATCGATAACGCCGAAAATCATCAGTGCCGCCAGAAACAGCACCCCAAGCGCTATAACAAAACTGAACCATTGCAGAAAACTATTTCTCATAAATGATGTCCTTTCATATTTGCTTCACTATTAGGATTATATCAGAACAAGAGGTAAAAGACTATGAAGAAAACAACACAGCATGTCTATGCGTTTGACAAAAACAACAAGCCGGAATTCGCAGTGGATCCCGGGGAGACCGTAGTGTTCTGCACGATGGATTGCTTCAGCAATCAGATCACATCGGAAGAAGACTTAATGACTGAGTTCGATATGGGTTTCGACAATCCTGCGGCCGGGCCGGTATTCGTGAACGGCGCCGAACCGGGTGATGTTGTGGCTGTAGATATTCTGGATGTCAAAGTGGCTGACAGAGGCGTCGCTGCGACGGACGACAACGGATGCCATGTGGTGCCCGGTGTAATCCCACGGACCAAAATCATCGAGATCGAGGATGGAATGGCTGACTTCAACGGGATCAGATTCCCGATTGACCCGATGATTGGAGTCATGGGACTGGCCCCGGCAGGGGAAGCAGTGCCATGTCTCTATCCGGCAAACCACGGCGGAAACATGGACAGCAAGCTCATCCGGAAGGGATCCAGAGTGTATTTCCCGGTCAGAGTCGAAGGCGGTCTGCTGCAGATGGGTGATATCCATGCAGTTATGGGTGACTGTGAGATCTGCGGTACCGGAATTGAGATCCCGGGGGAAATCACAGTCAGAATCTCGCTGATCAAGGCATTCGAACTGAACTTCCCTTTGACGGAGACAGATACGCACTGGTATGTGAACGGCAGCGGAAAGGACTATCAGGAGGCGCTGCAGAACGCGTCCACTGAAATGAACAGGCTTATCGCAAAGGCAACGGGCTGGGATGTGACGGATTCCTTTATCTACATGTCTCTGCAGTGCGATATAGAGCTCAACCAGGCATGTGATCCGGGAGAATTTCCGGCGGATATCAGGATTGGAGTAAAAAAGTCATCAGGGATAGAGCTTATTTGATCTGAAAACGGCAACTGAGGAAGAGACAGAATGAATGGTTCGGCAAATCAGCGTTACGGTGCGATTCTGACAGTTTATCTGCTGGGTCTGCTTCTCGGCGGTCTTTACGTGGGCATGGTCGCTCCTGTGCGGACTGTTGTTCAGGCACACTTCGGCATCGATGACAGCACCGGAATCTGGATGATCAATATATATACCTTGTTTTACGCTGCCCTGATACCCGTCATAGGGAAAACTGCGGACCGCTGTGGACGGAACAGAGTATTTTCTGTTTGCATTCTTATTTTCATGGCCGGATCAGTCCTGTGCGCGCTCTCCGCCGGTGTCGGGGGATTCGGGCTGATGCTCACAGGAAGAGTGGTTCAGGCTGCGGGCGCAGGGGGCATGATTCCCGTTGCCAACGCGGAGATCGGCACATCATTTCCGGCGGATAAGAGGGGATTCGCTCTTGGCGTTGCCGCAGGAGTTACGGGAATCGCAAATGTGGCAGGAGCCGGACTCGGCAGTTTCATCGTCGGAGCAGCCGGTGCGGACAACTGGGCGGTCATGTTCTATGGAGCGGTACCATTCTGTATTGTGCTGTTTGTTCTGACGCGTGTTTTTCTTCGAAGCAATACAAAAACAGCATCCGGCAGGATGGACTGCGCAGGGTCAGTTCTGCTGGTCCTCCTTGTTCTGCTGCTTCTGTTTGGATTCAAGGAACTGGATTCATGGAAAC
>CACYBO010000259.1 GCA_902772685.1 uncultured Eubacteriales bacterium
GCCTACGCCTGCGATCCAGTCCAGGAAGATGTTGCCGTCAACGTCTTCGAACATTGCTCCTTCGCCTCTTTCGATGACTGCTTTGTACGCAGTTCCGATGGCCTTAGGTGTTGCCTTTGCTCTTCTCTCGATCAGAGCCTGCGCCTTAGGACCCGGAAGCGGAGTCGTGATCTTAGGTAATGCTGTTCTTAATTCTGACATGATTTTTCCTCCTTGAAATACTGATTTTTTCGTGCCGAATCTAATGATAACTGATTGCTTGTTAATTATTTATCGCTAATTTAACTTCAATAATTTTATCACAGTAATATTCTACTGTATAGAAAATATACAAAAAAATGCAGATTCTTTCTGCATTTTTGCATACCAATAACAATATTTGTGAAAAAAATAACAGCAAAACGGGAAAGTACACACTAAACAAACTCTGCCATTACTTTATTTGAAACATCAAGACCCTTCTCCGTCAGCTTCATAACGAATCCATTCATCTCAATGAGACCCCTCATTTTAGTGATAATCGCAGGATCATACACATCAAAGAAATCAGTGCCGAACGTGTCTTCAAAGTCTCTGATATCAAATCCTCCGGTCTTTCTCAGACCTGTAAAGACAAACACACCCATCTCATCACGCTGTGAATAATGCTCTACATCTTCCTGTTTTACCGGCGGAAGTCCGGCTTTTATAAATTGGAGATAATCGAGAACGGAGGATGTATTCTTGAATCTATGCCCTCCGATAAAAGAACTGGCTCCCGGTCCCAAGCCCAGATACTCCCGATAGGACCAGTACTTGAGATTATGCCTGCTCTCATATCCGGGCAGTGACACGTTTGATATTTCGTAGTGATTATATCCTGCCTGCTGCAGCATGCTGATGGCGTCGTGGTACATCTCTCTGTCCACCCTGTCAGGCGCCGGTTCCAATGTGCCCTTCTCCATCATCTTATAGAAAGGAGTCCCTTCCTCAATCTGGAGACTGTACAGGGAAATGTGTTCAGGTCTGAGGAAAATGCACTGACGCAATGAATCGCGCCACATCTTGGATGTCTGTCCCGGGATACCGAACATCATATCCACATTTATGTTTTTGAACCCGGCCTTCTTCGCCGTTCTGATGGCATTCAGGGCGTCATTTTTGTCGTGCGCCCTTCCCAGAAGATTCAAAATTGTGCTGTCAAAGGACTGGGTACCAATGCTTATTCTGTTAATGCCGCTTTCGAGGTAGGTCTCCAGTTTCTGCTCATCTATGGTGGCAGGATTCGCTTCGATGGTGATTTCACTGCCATCAGCCACAGTGAAATTATCTTTGATTCCATCCATGATGCGTTTCATATCTTCTGCAGCCAGAATAGATGGAGTTCCTCCGCCTATATATATGCTGTCGACAATCTTGTAAGGCCACTCCTCATATCTTGTGCTGATTTCACGGAGCAGAGCCTCCGCATACTGGTGGAGTGCCCTTTCATCGTGACATTCAAATGACAGAAAGTCACAGTATCTGCACTTTCTCAGACAGAATGGAATATGAACATATAACCCAATACTGTTATCACTACTTGTTATCGTCATATTTCAGCACCGCTGTGAATGCCTCCTGCGGAACCTCTACTGTTCCGAACTGGCGCATTCTCTTCTTTCCCTCTTTCTGTTTCTCGAGAAGCTTCTTCTTTCTTGAAATATCGCCTCCGTAGCATTTGGCTATGACGTCTTTTCTGTAAGCCCGTACTGTCTCTCTGGCAATGATTTTCTGACCGATACTCGCCTGAATCGGCACCTCAAACTGATGCATCGGTATGATTTCCTTTAGTTTTTCACATACAAAACGTCCTCTCGAATAGGCTTTTGATTCGTGAACGATCATGCTGAATGCATCGACCATCTCTTTGTTGAGCAGGATGTCGAGTTTCACAACCTTGCTCGGTTCGTATCGGATAAACTCATAGTCCAGAGATCCGTATCCCCTGGTCTTTGATTTCAATGCGTCAAAGAAATCATATATCACTTCATTCAGCGGCATTTCATAATGGAGATTGACCCTTGTCTTCGTGATGTACTCCATATGGATCATGCGTCCTCTGCGCTCCTGGCAGATTTCCATGATGCTGCCGACATATTCCTTAGGAACCATGATGTCCGCTTTGACCATCGGTTCTTCGATATGATCGATTTCCATCGGATTCGGCAGATTCGACGGATTCTGCACCATCAGCACAGTTCCGTCGGTTTTTACCACCTTGTAGATAACACTCGGCGATGTGGTGATCACGCTCAGATCGAATTCCCGCTCCAGCCGCTCAACGATGATTTCCATATGTAAAAGCCCCAAGAACCCACATCTGAAGCCATATCCCAAAGCGGTGGACGTTTCCGGTTCAAAGTGGAACGCTGCGTCATTTACCTGCAGTTTCTCAAGTGCGTCTTTGACATTTTCGTACTTCTCGCCTTCTGCCGGATAGATACCGCAATACACCATGGACTGGACTTTTTTGTATCCGGGGAGCGGCTCATCTGCGGGGTCACTGTCAAGGGTGATCGTGTCGCCGACTCTGGCGTCAGCCACATGTTTGATGCTGGCGCATATGTATCCTACTTCACCTGCCTTAAGGCTTTTGCACTCCACAGGTCCCGGGGAATATACGCCCACTTCGGTAACCTCATATTTTTTGTTCGTGTTCATAAGGCGTATCACATCGCCTTCTTTTACTTCCCCGTCAAAAATCCTCGTATAAATGACAACGCCCTTGTAGTTGTCGTAATATGAGTCAAAAATGAGGGCTTTTAATTTATCGTTTTCATCTCCGTTCGGAGCAGGTATCTTCGCAACGATTTCCTCAAGCAGTTCTTCTATTCCGGTCCCTTCCTTGGCAGATACGAGAGGTGCATCGGAAGCGTCAACGCCTATCACTTCCTCTATCTCATCCCGCACTTCATCCGGCCGTGCACTCGGAAGATCGATTTTATTCAGAACCGGCATGATCTCAAGGTCCTCGTCCATCGCCAGATAGACGTTCGCGAGAGTCTGTGCCTCTACCCCCTGTGTCGCATCTACAACGAGGACAGCGCCCTCACATGCTGCCAGAGACCTTGATACTTCGTATGTGAAGTCAACGTGACCCGGTGTGTCTATCAGATTGAAGATATATTCATTTCCATCTTTGCTTTTGAAGACCATTCTGGTGGTCTGGAGTTTGATCGTGATACCGCGTTCCCGCTCCAGCTCCATATTGTCGAGATACTGGTCACGCATATCACGCTGGCTGACGGTTCCGGTCTTTTCGATCATCCTGTCCGCCAGAGTTGACTTGCCGTGGTCTATATGTGCTATGATACTGAAATTTCTAATGTATTTTCTGTAGTCACTCATCTATTGTTATACGCTCTTTTAATGCATTCAAATGTTTCTTCGCTGAGGTCGTGCTCAATCTTACATGCATCTTCTCTGGCGGTATCTTCATTCACGCCAAGACTGACGAAAAGATCTGTAAGGAGTTTGTGCCTTTCATATATCATTTTGGCTATCTCTTCACCGCTGCCGGTTAAAAAGATATAACCGTTTTCGTCTCTTTTTATAAATTCATTGGACTCCAGCTGTTTCATTGCAACACTGACGCTTGGTTTGCTGAAGCCGAGGCGGTTGACGATATCGATTGCCCTTACTTCACCCTTTTCCTCACGTTCCATGAGTATTGCTTCCAGATAATTTTCTGCTGATTCAAGTACTTTCATCGAATGCAACTCCTTTATATCGTTATCTTACTGCTGTCTCCAGTGCAAGTTTCATCATATTTGTGAAACTCGTTTCTCTTTCCTCGACAGTCGATTTCGCATTTGTTACGAAATTGTCGCTGATTGTCATGATTGCCAGTGCATTTGCTCCGCCGGCAGCGCAGTTCATATACAAGGCCGCAGCCTCCATTTCAACACCGAGCACACCGACTCTTGCCCATGCTTTCCACCAGTCAGGGTCGTTTTCATAAAAAACATCGCATGAGACGAGATTTCCGGCGGTGAACCCAATACCGGACTCCTGCGAAGCATCTCTCACCTTGGAGAGAAGCTCGTAGCTGGCAGTCGGTGCAAAGGTCCCGTTCAACTTATATGTATGTGCGAAGTTTGAATCAGTGGAAGCCCCTACAGCAACGACGACCTCACCCAGCCCCAGATCTTCTCTGAACGAACCTGCCGTACCCACACGGATCAGATTCCTGCAATTGTATTCATGAATCAGTTCATAGGAATAGATGCCCATCGATGGCATGCCCATGCCTGTACCCTGTACAGATACAGGAACCCCTTTATATGTGCCGGTAAACCCGAACATATTGCGGACCTGTGAGTAGCAGCGCGCATTCTCAAGGAAATTCTCCGCAATAAACCTGGCTCTCAATGGATCTCCCGGGAGAAGCACTGATTCTGCGATATCGCCTGTTTCTGCTGCAAGTATATGTGTGCTCATATCAAAACCTCTTCTCGACATAAATATACAAAGTAATTATAACACATATACCCGGAATTAAATATAACAAAAAACCACTCCGCTGAGACAATCCGGAGTGGTTTGCTTCTCTGACGCTTTATGCGTCGCACATTTAACTTATGTGCCGGTGGGGACGGGTGAGAATCAGGCGTTCGCCTTGTTGAATCTCTGTGTCAGTCTTGAGACTTTTCTTGAAGCGGCATTCTTATGGATGGTTCCCTTTGCAGCAGCCTGCATAAGCTTCTTTTCAGCCAAAGCCAGATCTGACTTAGCCTGTTCCATATCGCCGGCTTCGATTGCAGCATCGAATGACTTCATGACATCCTTCAGATGTCCTTTGACTCTTCTGTTTCTTGCTGTCTTCTTGTCGATAACACGGATTCTTTTCTTTGCGGATTTAATATTAGCCATTAAATTACCCCACTTTCTTAATTTACAGC
>CACYBO010000260.1 GCA_902772685.1 uncultured Eubacteriales bacterium
AGATAATTGCCCTCAGCGTCCATCATGTCTTCTCTGGTGTAGGTGATATTGCCAAAGGATGCCGAATGTCAATGTGAACTTCGTTATCTGTTTCATCTTGCCAACCCTACAATGTTTCTTCTGTCAAAAACTTAACATGTTATAAATATTGTATAAAAAAATGACATCTACTGCAACTCCAAACCGCACTTTTCAAACCACTCAAACAAAAAAAGAACCGGTTTCCCACCGATTCTTCCTTTCACATCTATATCTTGTGGTCCACGGGTGCTAGAATTCCGCTTTTCTGCTCCTTCCCATAAGAGACTCCAATGCCTGCGGTGCCGCGATTTCACCTTTTGTCACTTTGTAAATCGCCTCAGTGATCGGCATTTCAACATCGCTGAGCTTCGCCAGTTCATAAGCTGCTTCCGCCGTGAACATGCCCTCAACAACCATGCCGACCTTGGCAATAGCGTCTTCCGGACTCATTCCCTCTCCCATGAGGATGCCGCAGCGGCGGTTACGGGAGTGCATGCTTGTACAAGTAACGATCAGATCTCCTGTGCCCGTCAGCCCGGCGAAGGTTTCCGGCCGGGCGCCCAGTTTCAATCCGAGACGTGTGATCTCAGCCAGGCCCCTCGTCATGAGAGCCGCCTTTGCATTATCGCCGAAGCCCATACCGTCGGATATGCCGGCGCCGAGAGCGATGATGTTTTTCAATGCGCCGCCCAGCTCTACGCCCACAACATCATCAGTCGTGTAGACGCGGAACCGGTCTGTGATGAAGAGGTCCTGAACAGCCTTAGCTGCTTCCGGGTCATCTGACGCCGTAGCCACTGTAGTCGGAAGTCTTCTGCCAACCTCTTCGGCGTGGGAAGGTCCGGACAGGACGACGTATCTGTTGAGGAAATCCCTGCCCATCACTTCCTCTGCGATTTCTGACATCCTCTTGTGAGTGCCCTTCTCTATGCCCTTTGCAACATCGATGACGAGAACGTCGTCTCTGATGAAATCCTTTGCTGCTGTAAGCGCACTTCTGAAATGCTGTGCCGGTGCAGAGAACAAAACAACATCTGCATCCTCCAGTGCATCCTCGCTGGAGTACGCCATCTGAATGTTATCGTCGAGCGGAACGCCCGGAAGATAATCCACATTTTCTCTGTGTTCCTCCATGGATTTCAGATGCTTCTCGTCGACATCGAAGATCTTAACCTGATGACCTTTGCCCGCGACAACTGTAGCCAGCGCTGTTCCCCAGCTTCCTGCACCAATCACTCCGATATTACTCATTATCCTGCCCTCCTTCTTCGGGTTCTGTTTTATCTTTCTTCTCGAATATTCCCATAATCGGCTCTTCGCCATGTATCAGTCTCACGATGTTCGCCCGGTGCTTGATGATCATGATGATGGCCATCACACATGCAAAGACAAAGAATCCCGGCTCCAGAAACGCTGATAATACAGCAAAGCAGACTGCACCTACAATGGACCCCAGTGACATCCGTTTCGATGTGAAGACGACGATGGCCACAATCACCAGCGAAATCAACGCAAGGAGCGGGTTGACCGCAAGCACCGCGCCGAAAGCCGTTGCCACGCCCTTGCCGCCTTTGAACTTATACACGATGGGCCAGACATGTCCGAGGAACACGCAAAGTGCGCAGAGATATGCTGATGCGGGTCCGCCGATGAGCAGTCCGATGAGCACAGCAACCACACCTTTGAGAATGTCCACGACGCAGGTGATTGCGCCGGCTTTCTTGCCCATGACGCGCAGGGCGTTGGTGGTTCCGGCGTTGCCGCTGCCTTCTTTCTTGATGTCCAGGCCCTGCCGCTTCGCCATGATCGTCGACGGGGAGATGTTGCCGATGAAGTAGGCAACGAGTCCCAACAGACCCGGCAAAAGCCATTGTGTCAAAGTCATATCAATACTCCTCCTCTTTCTCGCCCTTTTCACGGAAGACGAATTTGAGCGATGTTCCCTCGAAGCCGAACGCCTTTCTGATCTGGTTTTCCAGATATCTGGAATATGAGAAATGCATCAGCGGCCTCGAGTTTATCTTGAATGAGAACAGAGGCGGCTTTACACCGACCTGAGTCACATAGTATATCTTAAGTCTCTTGCCCTTATCAGATGGCGGCTGTTTCATCATTGTCGCATCGGTTATGATCGTATTCAGCTGACCCGTCGGAACGCGCATGGCCCGATTCTCCGCAACGACCTTGGCCAATCCCATGACCTGATTGACTCTCTGGCCCGTCAGGGCTGAGATGAACAGGCTAGGCGCATAGGACATGAA
>CACYBO010000261.1 GCA_902772685.1 uncultured Eubacteriales bacterium
AATGCTTCCTGAACGATGAGACTGTCCATTGCGCCGCGCGGCGCTGTGATTACAACTTTAACCATGCAATGTCCTCCTTTATGCTTCCGCGACACTGAAGAATTTCTCCAGTTCTTTAAGTATCCTCTGTGTATAATCCCCTGCGGCAGGTCTTCCCGCTCCTCCTGCCCGAGCATCTGTGGTAAGTCTTATAAACGGTTTGATACCGCCGTTGAACTTAATGCGTCCGCCGTACTCTCCCACCAGATTCGGTACAACATCAGGACCGAAGCGCACATCAGGGATAAGCGAGAATCTGATTTTATCCTCGTTTTGTGATATTTCATGAACGCCAAGACGTTTGGCTCTGGCGCGTATGACAGCAATCCTGATAAGGTTCTGCGTCTGCAGAGGCGGGTCGCCAAACCTGTCGATGAATTCATCTGTAACGTCAGATGCATCCTCTTCTGTCTCAATCATCGCGATCTTCTTGTACATCTGGAGTTTCAGCACTTCATCGTCGATGTAGCGTTCCGGAATGATTGCCTGTACTGGCAGATTAACCGCTGTAGCTTCCGCCTCTGCGGAAGGCTCAGGGGCTTCGCCGCCTGCTCTGTGCAGCGCTTCATCAAGAAGCTTGCAGTAAAGCTCATATCCTATTTCCAGCATATGTCCGGACTGTTCTCGGCCGAGGAGATTGCCTGCTCCCCGCAGTTCCAGATCGCGCATGGCAATTTTAAAACCGGAACCGAACTCGGTGAAATCGCGAATCGCCTTGAGGCGCTTTTCGGCGATCTCCGACAGAACCTTGTCCTTCCTGTACATTAAGTAAGTATACGCGATTCTGCCTGCGCGTCCAACCCTTCCCCTGAGCTGGTAGAGTTGGGCAAGTCCGAATCTGTCTGCATCCAGCACAATCATCGTATTCACATTCGGGATATCGGTGCCCGACTCGATGATTGTTGTGGATACCAGAACATCATATTCTCCTGATGCAAAATCCATAATGATGTTTTCAAGTTCCGCCTCTTTCATCTGACCGTGACCGACAGCTATGCTCGCGTTCGGCACGAGCTGCTGAATACTGTCGGCCACCCGGTTTATGGACTTGACCCTGTTGCTGAGAACGTACACCTGTCCTCCTCTGGCCAGTTCCTTTTCGATGGCCTCGCGAATCAGAAAGGTATCCTCCTCCATGACGTAGGTCTGCACCGGATAGCGACCCTCCGGGGGCTCTTCAATCGTACTCATATCCTTCATTCCCGAGAGGGACATATGCAGGGTTCTCGGAATCGGTGTTGCGGATAAGGTCAACACATCGACGTTTTCCCGGAGTTGCTTGATTTTTTCTTTGTGGCGCACTCCGAAACGCTGTTCTTCATCGATTACAAGCAGCCCCAGATCCTGGAACCTGATGTCCGGCGATAGAAGTCTGTGCGTCCCGATCACAAGATCCACATCACCTTTGGCGATATCCTTCGCAATCTTTTTCTGCTGGGCGGCGGTCTTAAAGCGCGACAGCATCTCCACCCTCACAGGGAACTTCTCAAACCGGTCCTTCAGAGTATAATAATGCTGATTCGCAAGAAGTGTCGTGGGGACAAGAACCGCAGCCTGTTTGCCTTCAATGACACACTTAAACAGAGCTCTGGCAGCAACTTCAGTCTTACCGAATCCAACATCACCGCAGAGCAGCCTGTCCATTGGATAAGGTCTCTCCATATCCGCTTTGATTTCACTGATACAACGCAGCTGGTCGTCCGTTTCCGTATATGGGAAGCTGTCTTCAAATTCCTTTTGCCAGACGGTATCCTCCGCAAAAGCAAATCCGCTTCTGTTTCGTCTGATGTTCGCGATACGGATAAGTTCCTCAGCCATATCCGACACTGCAGCCTGCGCTCTGGCTTTTGTCGCTTTCCACTCGCTGCCGGAAAGTCTGTTCAGCTTAGGTGTAATACCGTCTCCGCCGATGTATTTCTGGAGACTGTCAAGTTGGTCAACAGGGATGTAGAGCGTATCCGATCCGGAGTACTCCACTTTCAGAAAGTCCTGTTTCATCCCCTGCACGATAAGCTGCTGAATCCCGGTGAAACGTCCTATGCCGTGACTTTCGTGGACGACATAATCCCCTTTCTGTACATCGGCAAAACTCTTGATTGCATTAGCTCCGCGTGCGGATTTCGGCCGTTTCTTGCTCTTTTTGCTCCCGCCGAATATATCTCCTTCCCATATGTAGCACTGTTTCCGGTCTGTCAGCTCCATTCCGGCCGTCAAAACACCGCCTGTAACGCTTACATGTCCCGCTTCATATCTCCCCGGGAGCACGCGGCTGTTGAAGTCTTCATGCTGAACAAACTCCAGCATGTTCTTTTTTCTTTCTTCTGTACTGCATACGATACGCACATCAAATCCGCGGGCTATATATCCTTCCAGGTCCGCCCGCAGCTGGTCCATATGCCCATCGTACTGAGGCATCTGCCTTGTCTGGACCTGCCGCAGCTCCGTAAGCGCCGGTCCTTCAGCCGTATCTCTGCCTCCTTTTATGGTCATCACGAACGGAGTGAATATCGTACAGTCTATTCCCCGTTCGGCTGCCTGTTTATATATGCTGAAGAAGTCATCCTGAGTGGAAAGCATGGCGAAATCTTCTTTAACGCCCCTGCCGCTCTCCAGAATCTCCACAATTTCATAGGATCGTTCTTTTTCTTCCGCATCAAGTGTTTCCAGTATTCTGGAAGGATCATCAATTACAATCTGCGGATCAGTCATATAGTCCCAGATATACGCTGTCTCATCGTAAAAATAGCCCAGAAACTTCTCCAGGTACTGGAGATTTATCATCTCTTCCGTATACTCGAGCAACTGGTCCCTGCGCTTGATCAGAGCGTCCTCACAGCTGTCTTCACTCCCGTGCATCTTCCTGATGGCTCTGTCGTAGGTTCTCCTGATTCTGCCGGAGGCCTTTGTGAACACCTCCCTGTCTCTTGTGAGCTGTGAACACTGATAGATCGTGAGACAGCTGAGGTTCTCTACAGAACGCTGTGACTCAATATCGAAAGCTCTGATGGAGTCCACCTCGGTATCAAAGAGTTCGATACGGTAAGGATCCTCCCCCTCCGGCGTGAAGATATCTATGATTCCTCCCCTGATGCTGTATTCTCCGCGGGCTTCGACCATGGAAACTCTGTCATACCCCAGCAGTGAGAGACGATCTTTGAGTTCAGAAATATCCACATCCTGACCAACACTGAGTTCAATGGTGTTCTCTGTAAAAATCTCTTTTGGGGGAAGCTTTCTGATCGCCCCTGTGACAGGTGCGATTACAGTACACCGTTCACCCCGTGTGAGTGCTTTGAGCACACGCATGCGCTCCAGCAGGTAGTCATTGCTCTTTGCTTCATACGCTATGGCGCTGTCCTCATCAGGAGGAAGAATATAGACAGGTTCCTCCCCATTAAAAAAAGAGAGGTCCGTCTGAAGCCGCCGCGCCCGGTTTAGTGTGGGGACTACGATCAGACACTGACCATCACTTTTCTGCCTTGATTCAGCTATAAACGGCGCGATGCGTCCCTCAGACGCACCGGCGATATTGATCATTTTCATTCTTCCTCTCGCGCATTATCACGTTTTTTGCCTGTATTGAACCTGTTCATGGCGATATCTATGCCTTCGGTAATGATGCATTCCAATGCAGATGCCGCTTTTCTGATGGTATCCGCCAGGATTTCCGCCTCTTTCTCGGTAACCTGCCCTGTAACATAGTCCTTCCAGTCATCACCTGATGTGGAGCCTATGCCGATGCGGATGCGGGGAAATTCATCTGACTGGAGCTGGTATATGACCGATTTCATTCCGTTGTGGCTTCCTGAACTGCCCTTCTTTCTGATGCGCAGTGTTCCGGTTTCCAGATCCATGTCGTCATAAATAACGATCAGGTTTTCCATTGGAACATCGTAGTAATTCATTACCTCGCGCAGGGACTCCCCGCTCAGGTTCATATAGGTCTGGGGCTTCACGAGCAGTACTTTCTCACCTGCTATTCTGGTCTCCCCTGTAAGCGCCTTGTGCTTTATCCTGCGTACGTCAACACCATGGGCCGCCGCGAATTCATCTATGACGAGGAAGCCCATGTTGTGACGGGTTTTTTCGTATTGTCTGCCCGGGTTCCCCAGGCCGGCTATTACATACATCTAGAATCTGTTACCTGCGAATATCTTACTGATCGATTCGTTGCAGTGTACTCTCGTCAGAGTCTCTGCGAAGAGTGGACCCACTGAGAGGACTTTGATCTTATCCAGCATCTTCTCTTTCGGAATCGGCATGGTGTTGAGTAGAACCAGTTCCTCGATTGCGGATTCTTCGATGCGCTCGATGGCAGGTCCTGACAGCACCGGGTGAGTTGCACACGCTCTGACGCTCTTTGCACCCAGCTCTTTGATGGCGTTCGCCGCGTTGGTGATTGTTCCTGCCGTATCGATCATATCGTCCAACAGAACACAGTTCTTGCCTTCAATGTCACCGATAATGTTCATGATTTCACTTACATTCGGCTTCGGGCGTCTCTTGTCCACGATCGCAATCGGGCAGTTGAGCGGTTCCGCCATGTTTCTCGCCCTCGGCACACTTCCGTGGTCAGGCGAAACAATAACGAGATCTTCGATATTCTGCTTTTTGTAGTACTCCGTAAGCAAAGGCTGTCCAATCAGATGATCGACCGGAATCGTGAAGAATCCCTGTATCTGCGCTGCGTGCAGATCCATGGTGATAAATCTGTCCGCACCTGCCTTGACGATCATATCTGCCACAAGCTTGGCCGTAATCGGATCCCTTGCCTTTGCCTTACGGTCCTGACGAGCGTATCCGTAGTACGGTACAACTGCTGTAATTCTTCCGGCAGAAGCTCTCCTCATCGCATCGATGGTGATGAGCAGTTCCATAAGATTGTCATTGACCGGCTCACATGTGGACTGGATTACAAAGCAGTCAACTCCTCTGACTGTCTCTCCCAGATTTACACACGTCTCGCCGTCACTAAACTGCTTGACCTCCAAATCACCGAGCGGCTTGCCCATAATGGAAGCGATTTCCTCCGCCAGTTCCGGATGGGAATTGCACGCAAAAACCTTGTAGCTCGAGAAAAAGCTGTTCTTCATCATCTGACCTTCTCCTTCCTAGTCTTCGATCTTCTTGAACTCTCTTACCTTTGTCTTTCTTATTGATTCAATTCTGGCAACATCCATCTCCAGAATCATTTCACCGACTTTGTATATATCTCCCGCGCCCATTGTGAGAACCAGATCTCCGGGACCTGCTTTCTCATAGACGAAGCTGGCGATATCCTCAAAATCCTCGATGTAGAAAACATGCTTGGTTTCATCGTGTTCCAGTATTTTCTCCATCAGGGTCTTGGAGCTGATTTTATAAATATTCTTTTCTCTCGCGGCATATATTTCGGCGAGCACGATTTCATCTGCGTTATCAAACGCCTCCCCGAACTCATCCATCAGGGCCATGGTCCTCGTATACGTGTGAGGCTGGAAGAGGCACCAGAGCGTCTCATGCTTCATGTTTTTGATCGCTGCGAGCGTAGCCTTGATCTCCGTCGGATGGTGCGCGTAGTCATCGATGATCTTCACATCAGTGCTCGTCCTGCCAAGTATGTCGAAACGTCTATGGGTACCGTGGTAGTTTTCCAGCGTTTTTACGATGCTACTGACTTCAACGCCGAGTATATGGCAGCATGCAAAAGCAGCAAGAGCATTGAGTATATTATGCTCACCCGGAACGCTGAGTGTGATAGTGCACAGTTCTTCGCCGCCGTGATTGACCTGGAAATGCGGCATTCCGTCAGTATTAAAGCCTATGTTGCTGGCGTAGTAGTCACTGCTCGCAGAAAAACCGAATGATATAATGTTCGGCAGTCCCTCGATCGCCTGGTGAACGAATGCGTTAGCGTCGTAAGCTATGATCACGCCGTCTTCAGGAACCAGCCTCGCGAACTTTTCAAAGGATCTGGCAATGTGTTCCACATCCTTGAAGTAATCCAGATGGTCCGAATCGATATTGAGTATGATTTCAATATTCGGACTGAGCTCCAGAAAGCTGTCTCTGTATTCGCAGGCTTCTGTTACGAAGTAATCCCTGCCCCCGACATAGCAGTTTCCGCCTATTTCTTCCAGATTTCCTCCTACGAGGATGGTAGGCTCCTTCTGCGCGTTCTTCAGTATGAGAGACACCATGGAGGTTGTCGTCGTCTTACCGTGTGTTCCGGAGATCGCTATACTCTTCTCGTACTCCCCCATGAGAGCACCCAGAGCCTGCGCTCTGGTTATGGTTGGTATTCCGAGTTCTCTCGCCCTTGACAGTTCCGGATTGTCGTCACCCACTGCCACCGTGTACACAACAAGGTCCACATCCTCAACATTTTTGGCTCTGTGACCCAGAAATATCCTGGCTCCCTGTTCCATCAGTTTTTCGGTTATATCACTTTCTCTCATGTCCGAGCCTGAAACCTCAAAACCTCTGGACATGAAAATCTCGGCAACGGCGGATAATCCTATGCCTCCGATGCCTATACAATGCACTTTTCTATATTCAGATAAATTGATCATTTAGTTCCCCCTATTTTTGCACGTTTAGTATACCATAAAAATTGAGGTTATACGCGAAAATTATATCTTTGGAATCGTCCCATTCTTTAGTGCTTTTTATAATTGTCAGATTTTTTGCATAATTGCTTGTTTTTTTACAGAGATGCGTGTATACTCATTTTATAATGTTAAGGGGTATGAAAGGCGGTATGACGATGAATATCACAGATGTTCGAATCCGTAAGGTAAGCGATGAAGGAAAAATGAAGGCCGTTGTATCGATTACGTTTGACGACGAGTTCGTTGTACACGACATCAAAATCATCGAAGGACAGAATGGCTTGTTTATCGCGATGCCTAGCAGGAAGATGGGAGAAGGCGATTTCAGAGATATCGCTCACCCACTGGTCTCTGAAACCAGAAACAAAATCAGAGATGCCATCTTTGAGGAATACGACAAGGTGCTGGCCGAAAAAGCCGAAGAAGAAAAAGCTGAGCCAGCAGAGTTATAGCACAAAACAAATCAATAATGGTAAAAACAAAAGGAACCGCATCGGTTCCTTTTTGTTATGCTTCTAATTGACTTTACTGCCTGTCGAAGTACCGCTTGCCGCTGTCAGGCAAGAAATAAGTCCGTATGTAACCGTCTGTTGAAAGTACTACGAACTCGTTTGTTGACTCCACGTAGTATACCGTGTCCCCATCCTCGGCTTCTGTCTTAGTCAGTGCTTCAGGGTTGGCTATTACGGCGTTCGCCGCAGCGAGGTACTCTTCCGGAGAATCAAAACCCATGTCGATGCCGTGTTTTCTGTAATGGCTCTGCAGCAGGTCATCGTACCGGAATGTATATTCGATCCTGGCCTGATCAGGCTGAGTTGTCTGCGGTTCTGTCTCCGTTTCCAACTGGGTTGTCTGCTCCGTCACGGTTGTCTGCTCTGTCGCAGATGTCTGTTGTCCGGCGCTGTCATCCTCTGCTTTGTTCCCACAGCCGGACGCGCCAAGCATCACAGCGAGTATCACCGCTGTCACGGCAATCAGATATTTTGAATGCGTCCTTGTTTTAGAATTCTTCATTGTACTTCCTTCTGGCCTCGCTCAGGCTCATGGAGTTTGCTCCTCCCTCGAAATCAGGATCGCGTCTTTGGACGGGATCATCCTCCCATCCGCATATCGGGCAAATCTCATAGGCGCCTTTTTCCTCGAAGTGGAACCGCCCGCAGCACGGGCAGAGCGTTTCATCCGTAATTGTTCTCGTCTGCAGCGAAACCTTGATTTCACCGCCTCTTATAATCTGCTGCCCCACTTCCTCGAATCCCATTGCCTCATGGAACATGAGGCTCGGTTTATTGTATGGGATGATATCGATCTCAGCAGTTACAACAGGCACGCCTGTTGCCTTTGCATGATCAAAAACTCCTTCGTAGAGTTTTCTTCCGAGGCTGTGTCCCCTGAAAGACTCATCAATTACGATACGGTCCACGTACAAAAACCTGTCATACTGCTTTGAGAACCAGATATAGTTCTCGCTCGTATAGTCGTCGAGACCTTCTCTCAGGGCGATGAGAAATGCCGCCGGTTTTCCATCGACTTCCGCCACCTGAAACAGTTCGCTCATGTCCTTGAAATACATGAACTTATCCTCATCCATCGGTGACAGGACCTCAACATTGACTTCATTCAGATTCAGGACGTAATCGGCATCCTGAAGGTTTACTTCTCTGATAACATCCGCCATAACTGTTTATTCCTCCCCAAGTGCCCGGTCATAAGCCTCCTTCGTCCTGTTGTCGAAGAGTACCCATGTCACTGCATCAAGCGCATCCGGGTTCTCGCTGACAAAAGCCCGCACGGTAGAAATCGCTATCCCGGCTGCCTGATCGACCGGATAAGAGTACACCCCCGTGGAAATCGACGGGAATGCGACTGTTCTGATTCCATTCTCCACAGCCAGCTTCAGTGAATTCTTATAGCA
Source organism: uncultured Eubacteriales bacterium (assembly GCA_902772685.1). Taxonomy (GTDB): domain Bacteria; phylum Bacillota; class Clostridia; order Peptostreptococcales; family Anaerovoracaceae; genus Lentihominibacter. The sequence goes on from CACYBO010000261.1 coordinate 8,542, forward strand.
GTCGGCGAGAAGCTTTGGCTCCCCGTTGTTCCCGCCATGCCACACCGGCCCGACTGTGTGGATAACATAGTTACATGGGAGCCGGTATGCGCCGGTTATCTTCGCGCCGCCTGTCTCACAGCCGCCAAGGGTTCTGCATTCCGCCAGAAGTTCCTTTCCCGCAGCACGGTGAATCGCACCGTCAACGCCGCCGCCCCCGAGCAGCGACCGGTTTGCTGCGTTTACAATCGCCTCTGTGTCTGTAACTTTTGTGATATCTCCCAACTGTGTCCTTATGACTGTCTTGCCATTCATCATCTTACTTCCCCCTGCGTCCTAATCATAGATCGTATAATCCCGCTCGAACAGTTCCTCGCTGATCTGTTCGTGCAGTGACTCCTCTGATACTTTCGCAATCAGTTTCTCCCCGATGAATTTCTTGCTCTTGTTCGCATACTTCGGCATACTGTTTTTCGCCTGAATGTGAGCAAGTTCAGATTTCCAGAGCAGGCTGAGCTTCTGCTTCAGTTTCGCCTTGGGATTGGGCTGCGCTTCACGCATGCGGTAAAAATCGACTCTTCCTTTGATCAGCTCGACTGTGATGATGCCCCAATAATCCGGTACATGTTCGGCCACGTGATGCGCATGTGTGGAGCCTGCAACGATATAGTTCTCATCATAATATTTGTCGTAATTCTTTACCTGCGCCGCCAGCCTGGCATACGAATCCGCATCGCTTTTGATCTCAATACCGCAGACCCTATCCGGCAGTACCATGACAATATCCGCGCGTGCGCGGCCGGTCACCTTTTCCTCAAGGAACCTGACCTTTTCGTAGTGTTCTTCCAAATACAGGAACAGCGGCTCGCGTATATCCGCGTCCTTCAGAATTTCTCCGCTCATCTGTCCTCAATCTTCCTGTATCTTCACCATTGCTTTGCGGTGTCTGGGACCATCATACTCACAGAAATAGATGCCCTGCCAGGTTCCGAGCAAAAGCCTTCCGTCTTCGATGATGATCTGTTCTGAAAAGCCGATCATGCTGGATTTGAGATGCGCGGCGGAGTTTCCCTCCATATGATGATATCCGTCTTCCCACGGAACGATTTTGCCGATCTCTGTCTTGAAATCGCGCACAACATCCGGATCCGCATTCTCGTTGATCGTCACAGCTGCCGTTGTATGCGGAATGAAAACTGTGCATAGACCGTCCTTCACGCCGCTCTCCGAAACCACTCTCTGGATCTCACGTGTGATATCCAGCATCTGTGTGTGTTTTGATGTCCTTATGTCCAGTCTGACCGATTTCATTTCCCTTACTCCCCGTCTTCAGGCTGTTCTTCTTTGACTGCTTCTTCGCCGGACTCCTCTTCCTTTCTCTTCGGATCCACATCCCTGAAAAGAAACGACAGCAGCTGTCCGACCGCGTACAGTGTGACTCCTGCAAAGGCAGTAGCTGCCCCGGCAGCGAGAATCGATTTGCCTGTATTCTTTTCCTTATTCATTTCTCTTCCTCCCTTCATACTCCAAACTGTTTTTTATATGTTATATGATACCATATTTCGGCAACTATTACTTTATCGTCTTGTACTGGGTTTCATTCAAACGGGCGGTAACAATACGGCTGCCCATATCCGTAATTCCTGTCCCCGTATTGGGATTGAAAGCGGAATAGACTACATCACAGGCAAAGACCGCCATCAGTATCACCGTCCCTGACACCATGGTCTTCTGCGGAATCTTCATCAGCAGCGTATCCAGCGCAGGCGCCAGCAGGTAGATTGCCATGAGTCCCAGCACGCCGAAGGCAACCAGGCCTTCCAGACAGATCCGCCCGCTGATATTCAGGAAATAGCCGGAGTAATCCCACCATCTCATCCCGTAGATTTCCTGCAGTGCCCAGGATGTAAAATATTCAATAAACCCGCAGAGTACTATGATGGCAAAAAATTCCACCAGCGGCCGTTTCCGGAGGCTGCTGAGCACTACGATAATCAGCGCACCGCCCACGCCGTAGATGGGAACCCACGGTCCGTGCAGCGTTCCCCGGTTGACGAATTCCCCGGTCTGGATCAGGAAGACGATGACTTCCCACATCCAGCCGATGAACGCAAAGAGCAGGAACATGAACAGCAGATTCCAGATGGCCAGTTTCTCCGCGAAGAACTTCCGCACCCCTGTCAGTACGATACGGTTTTCCGTCAGCCATGACTGTTCCTCAGTAATATCGCTGTAAGTCTCTTTCAGCAAAGCCTTATCAGCCTTTGCAAGGAGTACGGGATCGTCCAGCATCTGCACACCTTCCACATCAGCCTTTTTCGCTGCCTGCCGTAAGCATGCATAATATTCCGTGACCGCCGCAATCTTATACGACAGATACCAGAATACATTGCTGACTCCCAGAGAAACGATTCCGAGAATCAGCCAGTGAAGGAAACTGAGTTCGAATTTGAACGCTTCCAT
>CACYBO010000262.1 GCA_902772685.1 uncultured Eubacteriales bacterium
TTCTTTCAGAAGCTGGTAGGTTGAAACGATAAATCCAGGGATACAGAATCCGCACTGCACCGCACCATGGTACATGAATGCGACCTGAATCGGATGCAGGAAGTTCGGCTGTCCGATTCCTTCAATCGTCGTTACCTCGCTGTACTCTTCGACCTTTGAGATCTTCCGTGTGCAGGAACGGATGACTTTGCCGTCGAGGATGACGGAGCATGCACCGCAGACGCCTGTGCCGCAGCCAACTTTCGTACCTGTCAGACCGAGACGGCGGATGACATCAGCCAGCGTATCCTTTTCGGGATCGCAAATAAACATTCTGTCTGCGCCGTTGATCTTGAGGGTCATTTTCTTAAGATTCATAGATACCTCCACTTGATAATTGATTTGATAATTGACTTGTTTGATTTATGAATTACATACATATTTATATACAAAAAGTTTATCAGTTTACTATAATGCCGTCAATTACAAGTTTGCTGTCAGCAGCCCGTTTTCCATGCTGGGTTGCGCTTTGTACAATGGAATTTCCGATTTGAAAGTAAGAATAATAAAGCAAATAAATACATCCCTGTATTCTCTAATATGGTATACTAAAGCCAAGCAAGCAACAAAGGAGTTATTGTATTATGATCTATCTGGACAATGCGGCTACTTCCTGGCCGAAACCTGAAGCTGTCTACGATACAGTATCTGAGTCCATCCGCAGGGGCGGCAATCCGGGCAGAGGAGAATCCGAGAAAGCCCGCGCAGCGGCAACAGATATTATAGAAGCCAGAACTGCTCTGGCGCAGCTTTTTCACATTTCAGATCCAAACAGAATCGTATTCGCACTGAATGCGACGGACGCCATCAATCTGGCGCTGCAGGGAATGCTGAAACCCGGCGACCACGTAGTCACCAGCCGGATGGAGCACAATGCTGTCACGCGCCCATTGGCTTATCTGGAAGATGCAGGAATCAGAGTCACAAAAGTAACCACCGATCCTGTTAAGGGCGCCAGCCCTGATACCGTGCGGGCCGCAATCTGCCCCGATACCAAACTCGTGGTGATGACCCACGCCTCGAACGTGACCGGAGCACTGAATCCGATTGAGGAGATCGGTGCCGTCTGCCGTGAGAAGAACGTACCGTTTCTGGTTGACGCATCTCAGTCAGCCGGAGCGATTCCAATCGATGTGGTGAAGATGAATATCGATCTTCTCGCCTTCCCGGGGCACAAGTCTCTGCTCGGCCCGACAGGAACCGGTGCTTTATACGTTTCCGAGTCTGTCTCACCGGTGCCAATCCGTTCCGGCGGAACCGGCGTCTTCTCCGAAGTGCGGCTCCAGCCGCAGCAGCTTCCTTATTATTATGAAGCCGGCACGCAGAATACAGTCGGGATCTCCGGCCTTTGCGCGGGCGTTCACTATATACTGGAACGTTCCGTCAACAATATCTATCATGAAGAGCAGAAGATGCTGCAGCATCTGATCGATGGACTTTCAGCGATAGACGGCGTTACTGTATACGGCCCTCTGACCCCGCCGCGCGCCGCAGCTGTTTCCTTCAACATCGACGGACTGGACTGTGCTGATGTGGCGATGATTCTGGAGACTTACTACGATATTTCTGTCCGCGCCGGCCTTCAGTGTGCACCTGACACCCACCGTTTGCTTGGAACGTTTGACATGGGCGGAACCGTACGCGTGAGCCCGGGTCTGTTCACAAAGCCTGAGGAAATCGACACATTTGTCAAGGCAATCACAGAAATCGTGAACGGATAAGATCATGACACAGCATCCAAACATCCAGTTTCAGAATGAAGCGTACTCAATCGTACGAGCCCCAATAGACCAGACCACCGGCAAGCCTTATGAGGCTTGTTCCTTTGCTCTGTACCCCGGGATTGCCATGTCCCAGTCCGAGCCGGAAATGGTGGTTTTGCTTTATGATTCTTTACTTCATCAGTACCCGGACACGGCTATGCTCTTATACAAAGGCTACGGAGCCGACCCTCTCCTGAACCGTAAGTACCAGCAAAGGCTTCTTGCCCGGTGGAGATCCCTCGGCAAGCCGACCGTAATTATCGCGACTCCGGAAGACAGAAAGTTTTTCCGCGGAAGCCTCGGTGAGATTCCAACCGTCTCTTTGTATGAGTTGCTGATCAAAAACAGCGTGAGCGGCGGATGCAACCGTGAATTGTACCGCCTGTCGGAGCCGGAAGAATTCGGGTTCGGAGAAGAATTAAAGGAGCTTGCCGACACGATGGGGGTTACCCTGTACGACAGCACTTCAGATAACGCATCGTCAATTAACGATGCTTCCCGCATCCCCTTCCTGACCAGCAGCATGGAAGTGCGCAACGCCATGAAAAAGAATGGTTTTGAGGCGGTCCACATCCTTGAGCTCATCTACGGCATGGGCCGCTCCAACCAGCACCTGGCCCATACCCATGCGGAGGGCCATGACCACAATCACGACGAGCCGCCTAAGGTACGCGACACGGTCATGAGCGAGGAGGAGCGCGCTGCACAGGATGCTCTCTTCGACGAGACAATAAAAAAGCAGAATCTTCATGATCTCCACGATACTCTGCTTTCTTTCTTCTGGGGTGAATAACCCCTTCTTTTTATTCAGTTTACATCAAGCCCACTGATCAGAACGGTTCAACCATATCCACCGGCTCTGTTGTTGTGGTCGTTTCCGGCGCTATGGTTTCCCCTGTGCCGTCTGTGCTGATGGTTGTATTGTCCGTGCTGTCTGTGGCGGCAGGTTCAGGCTTCGGCTCTGTACCCTTCACATAGTACTCGTCGCCGACTTTCACCACATTGTCAGGGTGCTCGAGGAACTTCTTCGGCTCCATCCCGTCGCATACTCTGCTCATGATTTCCGACCAGAAGGCAGCTGCCGCTGAGGAATAATTCGCCAGAGGTATGTTCACATCACAGCCCATCCAGAGGGCCATGCTGTACTTCGGCGTGAATCCCGAAAACCACACATCGTGCTGTGAGGAGGTCGTGCCTGTCTTTCCTGCTACATCATACCCTTCGATCTTCGCGTTCTGACCGGTACCTTTCTCGACTGCGGATTTCAGTATGTCCGTCATGATCCACGCTACGGATTCATCATACACCTGTTCCGTTTTCTGCTCATTTTCCACGATGAGCTGGCCATTGCCGTCTGTGACGTTTGTATAGAAAACAGGTTCCCTGTAGACGCCGTTATTGGCGAATGTCGCATAAGCCGCAGTCATCTCCAGCGGACTGATTCCCTTTGTCATGCCGCCCAGAGACAGCGCATCATGCAGATCCGATGTTCCGCCTTCTTCAACGATAGAGGTGATTCCGTTCTGCTTGAGTTTTTCTACAGAATAATCCACGCCGATCTGCCGGAAGACCTTCACCGCGCAGACATTCACGGACTGCTGGACTGCCTGACGCAGAGTAATCGGGCCGCTGAAACCGCCGCCTGAATTCTGAGGCCAGACCTTCCCGTTGAGTTTGATCGGTGCATCATTGATGATGCTTCCGGCTGTGATGTAGTCTCCCCACTTGTCGCCGCTATCCGCTTTGAGTTTTGGTTTTTCATCCTTCGCTGCCAGTTCCGCGCTCATCTGCAGCGCAGGAGCGTATACTCCGATCGGCTTAATGGAAGACCCCGGCTGGCGAGGACTGATCGCTCTGTTGTACAGATGTTTTCCGTTCGCGCCTCTTCCCCCTGTCATGGCGAGTACATAACCGGTGTCATTATCGATAATAGTCGTAGCCGCCTGCGGCTGACGCATCTTCTGACCAAGCTGATAATCATCTTCGGAGACGATCAGTTTCCCGTCGTCCTTCTTGAAGAAATCCGGGAAGTCCTTTTGGAATTCTGCGGAGATTACACAGTTTCCCTCATCATCGAGTTTCGTATATCCCATCGGAATGGATAGGGATCCGCCTTCAAGGAAGTACAGGGATCCGTCTTTCTGGACGTACATCCCTTTGAAATTGATACTTGCGGACTCCTCCTCTCCGGTCTGCGTAGAGTAGAATTCCAGTCTTTTCCCCTTTTTCAGCGTGATGGATCCGTCTTCTCCGATGGTGTATTCCTCTCCTGAGAGTCTGAGGTTATCGTCATCATCAAAGTACGCGTCATAAGGGCGCATGAGCACATCGCCGGATGAGGATATGATGTTCCCGCTGCCGTCTTTGTTGATGTAATTGATCGTCGCGTAGTTCGAATTTTTGTTGATTTCTTTATCCAGCGTTTTCTGAACCGTTCTGTCCAGACACGTGTAGATATTGTACCCTTTCGTATAGACCATAGTGCGGGCCTCTTCCTCGGACACACCATATCCCTGTGCAATGTCCTGAACCGCTTCCTCTATTGCACAGTCTATATAATAAGAATAGGTGCCCGGGTCTTCTCCCATGCTGATGGCCATATGTTCTTCCAGAGACGAGGAAAGTGCTTCCTTGTATTCCCTGCCTGTAATGTGGCCGGCCTCTTTCATATTGTCCAAAACGATTTTTCTTCTTTTATCAGACGCCTCTCCGTTATACAGATAGACGACGCCGTCGCCTTTTTCCAGTATAGGGAGCCCGCTTTCAGACGCTCCGTATGCGGCTTTCACGAGAGCGTACGTATCAGGAGACTGCGGCAGAGCCGCGAGGGCAGCGCACTCCAGAAGATCGAGGTCCTTAGGTTCTTTGCTGAAATAGCTTTCGCTCGCAGCCTGTATTCCATAGGAGTTGAATCCGAAGTAAACCGCATTGAAATACGCCTCGAGAATCTGCTTCTTCGTGAGCTCTTCTTCGAGTATCTTTGTGTAATACGCCTCCAGAATTTTTCGTTCCAGCGTTCTTTCGGATTTTGTATCAGACAGGTAAATGTTTCTGGCGAGCTGCTGTGTGATTGTTGAGGTTCCGGAGATCTGTCCGCCTCCGAATATTTTTTCCTTAACTGCGCCCAGCATACGGACGTAGTTGAATCCTTTGTGTTCCCAGAACGTCTTGTCTTCCGTATCCACGACCGCGTTGATCAGGTCTTCCGGGAGATCGCCATACTCTATCAGAGTCCTGTTTCCACCTGTCAGATAGAGTGCGTCTATCTCTTCCCCATAGTTATCGTAGATCGTCGTCTTCTGATATATGAGCGAGTAGAGGTTATCGGTTTCCAGATCCTTGATTGCCTTTTCCTCGATGACTTTTTCGGCATAGGAATAGAACAACCAGCCGGCAGCTGCCGCTGAAAGCAAAATCAGCAGGAATATGCATAGAAGCAATAGGACGATTCTTCTCCTCCTCTTCTTCCTGTTCTTCTTTTTCTTTTTTGTTCCTTCGACTGCCGTCTTTTTGCCGCCCATTTCTCTTTCCCGGTAAATAAAACTCCTGTGGCATGTAAATCTATTACTTCCACAGGAGAATTGTATTCTTAATCATCAGATTGTTTCGAGTAAAATCTATATGCCATTATTCTACAGGTTTATCCACAAATCTCCTGATCGTCAGGATTCTTCCCGGTGCGTGAACACTGCTTACAACGATTCCAACACGTGAGTTGTACGCGTGAACGATCTTGCCGTCACCCATGTACATCGCATAGTGACCCGGATAGTAGACGACGTCTCCTGCCTTTGCTTCATCCAGACATACGCCCTTGCCCATCTTGTAGAATCCCAGTCTCGGTACATTGTACCCGAAGTGGCGGTATACCGAATATATGAATCCTGAACAGTCTGTTCCGTTGGTAAGACTTGTTCCGCCGTATCTGTAAGGGTTCCCTACGAACTGAAGACCATAGTTGACCATCTGGAGACCGTCATCCTCGCCGATGATCGATCCGCTGTAGTCCTGCCACGCAGTATCCGCAGGTCTTGATTTCGTGCCAACATACACAACCCTGTCGACAGCCTTTTCTGTAACTTTCTCGGCGACCGGTTCTGAATCCGTCTCTTCACCGTTTACCAGGGTAACCTCATTGGTCACGATCTTTTCGCCTTCTGAGCCTTCACTCTTAAGTTCCATGTTTCCGGAGTAAAGGTCATCCGTCTTTTCATAGACTGTCTCAGGCTTTACCTTCTCCGTAATGTCCACGTCCGTTTTGGTCGTTACATGCATCATCGGACTTTCGGTATCATTGCTTGCCAGCACTTTCTCCACCGCTTCGTCTTTAGTGAGAACTCTCGGAGGCTTAACGCCTACGAACAGTGTCTTGTCCTCGATTTTAAGCTGCTCATCGATTTCTATGGAGTCAAGATCTCCGTCCTCGGCGACGTAGTTTTCCATGACATCGCGAACAACATCCTGCGCGATTTCAGGATTCTCCACGATGAACAGTTCCTTCCCGTCAGCGGAGACGATGCAAGGATCTTCTACCTTTGTTCCATCTGCATAAACGGCATAGGGCTTCACCAACTGATTGAAGATAATGCCCGCTGCGACTGTCAGGCCCAATGCGATGAACAGCGCAATGTACATTTTTTTGTAGGTTCGTAAATTCTCCAGCATAAGAAATCCTTCCTATCTGTTCCGGGTATCCTTTTGATCCCGTTATTTTGTAATCCTATCAGTTCCCATATACGGTCTGAGCACTTCCGGGATCTCCACGGATCCGTCTGCCTGCTGATAATTCTCCAGTATGGCAGCTACTGTTCTGCCGACGGCAAGTCCGCTTCCGTTGAGCGTATGCACAAATTCAGGTTTGCCCTTTTCTTCCGGTCTGAATCTGATGTTGGCCCTTCTGGCCTGGAAGTCCTCGAAGTTCGAACAGGATGATATCTCTACGTATCTTCCGTAGCTAGGCATCCACACTTCTACATCATATGTCATCGCTGATGAAAAGCCAAGATCGCCCGTCGACAGTCTGACGACCCTATAAGGGATGTTCAGCTTTCTCAGCACTTCTTCCGCATTATCGGTCAGTGATTCCAGTTCAGCATAGGAATCCTCCGGCTTCACGAATTTGACCATCTCAACCTTCTGGAACTGGTGCTGACGGATCAGTCCTCTTGTATCACGTCCCGCGCTGCCGGCCTCCGCTCTGAAGCAAGGGGTATATGCTGTATGATATATCGGAAGCTGGTCTGCCGTCAATATCTCATTGTCATAAAGGTTCGTTACCGGAACCTCGGCAGTAGGAATCAGGAAGAAATCTTTCTGCGGAACATAGAACATATCCTCCTCGAACTTCGGCAGCTGCCCTGTTCCCGTCATCGCCATTCTGTTTACCATGAACGGAGGGAGAATCTCGGTATATCCGTGTTCCTGAGTGTGCAGATCGAGCATGAAGTTTATAACTGATCTCTCAAGTCGTGCGCCCAGACCCTTATAAACCGTAAATCTCGCTCCCGCGATCTTCGCCGCTCTCTCAAAATCAAGAATGTCGAGGTCTTCGCCGATGTCCCAGTGTGCCTTTTCTTCAAAGTCCACCTTGCGCGGCTCTCCCCACTTTCTCAGTTCCACATTGTCGCTGTCATCAAGGCCTTCCTGAACATCCTTGTACGGTGTGTTCGGCACTCCGAGAAGAGCGTCCTTGAGGTTGGCTTCAGCCTCGCTCACTCTTCCGTCGAGTTCTTTGATCTCATCGCTCAGCTTCTTCATCTCTGCCATAAGCTCGGTCGTGTCTTCACCGTTCTTTTTCATGACAGGAATCTGCTTTGATTTGGTCTTCTGCTCGTTCTTCATTTTCTCGACAGTTGCGAGAATCTCTCTTCTCTTGATGTCGTACTCCCGCACCTGTCCGATTCCAAAATCGCCTTTGCCTCTGGACTCAACAGCTTTCTTAACTCCGTCAAAATCTTCTCTTATTCTTTTAATGTCCAGCATGAATATCCTCCCGGTTTTATAATGCTATATTAGAACAGATTCTTTCTGTATTTCACGTAAAGGTCTCTCATCTCTTCGACTTTCTCCTGCATTTCAATCTGCAGATCTGAGGCTTTTGCATAATCCTCAGCATCAAGGGCGTCGATGATCTGTGTCAGAAGGCACGTGTCCTCTAATGTATTCTTGCCGATATAGTTACGCAGTCTTACGAATTTACCCCAGTAGTGGCGGTCGTAATCAACGCACTCTTCTTCCTTATGCATTTTTCTGCAGTGCCGCAGGAGCTCCATGGTCTCAGGAACGATCCTCCCGTGAAGTTCCATGGTCCACTGATCGAGAACAGCTTCTTTATATGAGGTGAGCGCCATGTCGGTCATAACATCGTCTCTTTTGAATATGTCCAGTTTCTCCGGATAATCGTCAAAGGCGCACATGTTCTCCCAGACCGTCCTCGGCACCTTGCCGAAGTATCTGGTTCTCTCCTCTTCCGTGTAGTCGTCAAAGATGTTCAGCTCGCTCCTGTACACTCTGTCTGTATCCAGATAGAAGTCTTCTTCGCCGTACTTCTTCGAGATGGATTTTTCCAGGTCCTCAGGCGTCTTGCTGTTTTCGAGAGCCTCTTTGATTCCGTCGAGCATCGCCATATATGACGCCGCCAGAACAAGATATGTGTTGCTCTTAGGGTTCGGCGATCTCATTTCGAATCTCGTCGCCAGAGGATTATCGCGTTCTCTTACAAGACCTACGAGTACGGTTCTGTTACGGGACGGCATCCCGGCGTCATGACCGAGGGAAGTAACCACGCAGACAGGAGCTTCATAACCCGGCTTCTGCCTGTTGAATGCATCGTTGGTCGAGCTGACGAACGGATTGATCACATCGTAATTCTTGAGAAGACCCATGAGAGCCCCGAATCCGACCGGACTCAGGAACTGTCTTTCCGCATCCGCCTGTGCCGGCGCGAACAGATTGACTCTTCTCCCGTCCTTCAGAACAGCTGCGACACCCATATGTGTATGTTCGCCGCTTCCGGCGACGCCCTCGATCGGCTTCGCCATGAAGGTTACATCCAGTCCGTATCTGCGGAACACATCTCTGATTACATATTTAATGTGATTCTCATTATCGGCAGCCTGAACTGCTGTGGAGTATTTCCAGTCGATTTCAAGCTGTTCCATCACATGATCGTAGCGTCCGGAATTGCCGAACTTGGCTTTGACGCCGCCGACTTCCTTATGGCCCATCTCGACCTCGAAGCCGTATCTGTTCAGAATCTGCAGCGCCTCCTCAAGAGCCGTTCTTACAGGTCCTGTTGTTCTCTTCCAATACTGCTCTTTGAGCATCTGCGCCGTTGACAGTTGTTCTCTGTCAGCGTCGTCATCCGGCGTCTTTACCCAGAATTCCAGCTCGGTGGCGGCAGTGATATCAAGTCTTTCTATTTCATCTACACCGCTGATGTCCATGTACTCAAACACATACGGGTTTTCACTCAGCAGTTCAAGCAGATCCTCTTTGAAATTATAAACGGCGTCACGAAGAATCACTCTGGATCCCACTCTGTCTGAATCATTGTGAATCAGGCTGGATGGAATGCGTAGCGTACCGATTGGAAGTCCTGTCTCCGGATCGGTGTAATTGAAGTTGTGATCCACAAACCAGTTGACCGTCCTGTCGGGAATAATATCGACTTTGCCGTTATTCAGATCCGCTATTTTAGGTAAGACAACAGAAGACCCGTCTGTCTGTACACCGTCCTTCAGGAATCCTTCGATGTCCTTCAGAAACTCCTCTACCGGGATCTTCTCGTCTGTATCGTTGCCCCCTACATCTATACCTACGACAGATATAAATTTAATCTCCGGGTGGGCCTCAAGGGCCCCCCGGATTTCTTCTTCGCTATGCTGCGCCGCAGGTATGGTATAGAGCATTCTGTCAAAATCAAA
>CACYBO010000263.1 GCA_902772685.1 uncultured Eubacteriales bacterium
CAGGTCGCCTTCTCTCGCGATGTTGATGTATCTGATGTCAAATGGATCCATACCGATCTTCTCGGCCATCATATCCATCATAGCCTCGGAGCAGGTGTAGGACTGCGGTGAACCGTAGCCTCTGTATGCTGTTCCATAGTTGTGGTTTGTCGTCGCGACTCTGGCCAGGCCCTTGACGTTCGGTACATTGTATGGGAAGTACGTAAATCTGGCCGGTCTCCAGGTCAGGTCATCTCCCAGTTCGTTGTAGGAACCGTGGTCAAGACCGAAGTCCCATTCAGCAGCGATGATCTTGCCGTTCTCGTCGCACGCCAGTCTCGAGTTGGAGAATGACGGAGCTCTCTTGCCTGTGTATGCGATGTGTTCCTGATAGCTCATGGAAACTGCAACCGGCATGTTGTCGCAAGCCATGCAGACTTCCGCCGCCAGCGCGAAGGACTGTCCGAAGGTGGACCATCCGAAGGACGCTCCTGTCGGATTCGCGATAATACGAATCTTCTCCTGCGGAATGCCTGTAGCCTCTGAGACGTCTGTCAGATGCGCGCCGATCGCCATGGCTTTGCAGTGTACGCAGAGCATACCGTCTGCGTCGAAGTACGCCTGGATCGTATCGGATTCGATCTGGCCGTGCGGCTCTCTCTGTGAGTAGAAGCTTCCCTCAACAACGTAAGGAGCCTCTTCGATGAGCTTGTCCGTATCGTGTCCTGCACCCTTGATGGTCGGCTGGATGCACCACATGTTCGGGTGATCGTCGTGGATGCGGATCGCGTCAGGCTTTACTGCATCCAGATAGTTTCTGTACTCTGGAAGCTGCTCATATTCGAATGTGACCTTCGCCGCAGCATCCCTTGCGTGCTGCTTCGTATCAGCAACGGCAACCGCGATGCAGTCACCGTAGTTCATGATCTTGTCTTCTGCGATAACGTAGTGTGATTTCTCTGTTGCCAGTGTTCTCGGTGAGAACGGGAAGAAGGCGACGCGGTTGTCGCATCCAACTGCCTTGACATCCTTGGCAGTAACAATCTTATATACGCCCGGCATCTTCTCTGCCTCTGACGTGTCGATGCTCTTGATCTTCGCGTGGAACGTGACTCTCGGCTGCACCATGACTGCGTGGAGTGTTCCGGACGGCATCTTCATCTCGATGTCATCACCGTAATCCTCTACGCCGCAGACTCTCGCGAGGTTGCATGGGCGCAGGAGCGGCTTGCCGTACTGTTCGCCGGCAGGCGCTTCCGGAGTTTCGAGATCTTTCACCGTAATCTCACCGCGCAGACACTTGGCGGCCAGCATTACGGAATCGACAATCTGCTTGTAGCCTGTGCAGCGGCAGATATTTCTGTGCTTCGTGAACCAGTCGCGGACTTCTTCGCGTGTAGGATCCGGATTCTCTTTCAGGAGCTGGTACGTCGATACAATGAATCCCGGGATGCAGAATCCGCACTGAACCGCACCGTGATACATGAACGCCACCTGGATCGGATGCAGGAAGTTCGGCTGTCCGATTCCCTCAATCGTAGTGACCTCACTGTACTCCTCGACCTTGGAGATTTTCTTCATGCAGGAGCGGACGACCTTGCCGTTCAGGATGACTGAACACGCGCCGCAGACGCCTGTGCCGCAGCCGATCTTCGTTCCGGTCAGGCCGAGACGGCGGATGACATCAGCCAGCGAATCCCTCTCAGGATCACAGATGAACATTCTGTCCGCGCCATTGATCTTCAATGTCATTTTCTTAAAATTCATAAGTTGCCTCCATTTGATTATTGACTTGAAACTTGAATTGCAGACTTGTTTTTTCTACATATTAATATACAAAAAGTTTATCAGTTAAGGCTATCACCGTCAATTATTTATTTGCTCTGATTCAGTTACTATAACCACTTTTCAGCAATGGAAAATCAAATATGAAAGTGCCTTTCATAAAGCAAATTAATACATCGCTGTCTGAATGGATATGGTATACTATACGCAGCAAGCAAGGAGTATTTTTGTTATGATTTATCTCGATAATGCAGCCACTTCGTGGCCAAAACCAGAAGGCGTTTACGACGCTGTTGATCAGGCGATCCGCCTCGGGGGAAATCCCGGCAGAGGCAGTTCTGAGAACGCCCGCGCGGCGGCGGACAGCATCACAGAAGCCAGAACTGCGCTGGCTCAGCTGTTCCACATTTCAGATCCCGCCCGCGTCATATTCACCCTTAACGCGACGGACGCGTTGAACCTCGCGATTCAGGGCATGCTCAAACCCGGTGATCATGTTATCACCAGCAGGATGGAGCACAACGCCGTGACGCGCCCTTTGGCATATATGGAAGACGCAGGCGTCCGCGTGACGAAAGTCGAAACAGATCCTGTCAGCGGCGCTGATCCGGAGGCGGTGCGCGAGGCCATCTGCCCTGAAACACGTCTAGTTATCATGAGCCACGCTTCAAACGGGACAGGCGCACTGAATCCAATCGAGGAAATCGGCGGAATCTGCCGCGAAAACGGCGTTCCCTTCCTTGTTGATGCGTCCCAGTCCGCAGGTGCTATCCCGATCGATGTCGTTAAGATGAACATCGATCTGCTGGCGTTCCCGGGGCAC
>CACYBO010000264.1 GCA_902772685.1 uncultured Eubacteriales bacterium
CTTGAAAATATCCAACGGCAAATGGTACTGGTGGAGTCGTGGGTTTGGGGGCAGCTCTGCACTTGATTATCTGATCAAAGTCAAAGGTCTACAGTTTATGGAAGCTATGAAGATTCTCTCTGATGATAGTATTCTTTCTCATCATATTGACTCCAAATTAGGGGAAAACTATAGCTGTGAGGAGAAAAGAAAGTTGCTTTTGCCAGAGAGATCCGAGACAAATCTGCAGGTGATAAGATACCTGACAGGCAGGGGAATAGACCGGGAAATCATAAGAGACTGCATCGACGAGGGACTGCTTTATGAATCGCTCCCGTATCATAACTGCATATTCGTTGGCTTTGATGAGAGCGGTAAAGCTGCATATGCATGTTACCGGGCTACGAACGGGGAAAGACTGATGGGTGATGCTTCAGGATCAGATAAGAAATATGCATTCAGGATCAATTGTGCCGGTAGCACGATCCATGTTTTCGAGAGCGCCATAGATCTGCTTTCATACGCGACAATAATGAAAATGAAGACAGGTCACTGGAGAGCAGAGCCGATGGTGTCACTCGGAGGAGTATATGCTCCCAGCCCGAACAAACCGAACATAAAGATCCCTGCGGCACTGGATAATGCGCTTCAGAATCATCCGGAAGTGAGGACGATCGCACTCCATCTTGATAATGACTATGCCGGTAGAAGTGCAACGGAAAATATATCGTTGCAATTGCGTTGCAACTATGAAACGAAAAACGAGCCGCCATCAGTAGGCAAAGATTGCAATGATTATCTCATGCATATCCGGCTGAGGAATAAATCAAGGCGGATGGATGCAGCAGGATATGATCGTCCCAGATGAAAGCTGGTGTAATGAGACTTCGTCTATCGAGATGGAGTCGTTTTTTTATTACAGGATTGATGAAAGGATGTGATTTTGTGATTGAAAATGAAGAGAAAGATGCGATCCGTGTGATCGTTTGCAGACCGGGAGAGCAGGCTGAAGTAACCGAGATCGGAACAGATCTGAAATCGGTGCAGGCAGTGGTCGGTGGACTTATAGAAGAATATATGCCGTTTACCGGTGACGATCCGAGAGAAGATGACGTCGCCATAGTATGTAATGACGAAGGGAAAATGAACCGGATGCCGCTGAGTAGGGCGATCGAAGATGAAGACGGGAACATGCTGGATATAATAGCAGGCCCGTTTTTTATTTGCTATGCGCCGTTGGAAAGCGAGTCCTTTGAGTCGCTGCCACCGGATCTTGAAGAGAAATACTTCAGGAAATTCGAACAGCCGGAGATGTTTTTCCGGACGGAGGCGGGTATAAAAGCGGTGAAGTATGAGCCGGAGGTATCTGCGAAAGAGGCGGAACAGGTGAGGTAGTGCCGTTCCCGTCATTCGTAGCAAGCAGAGGAAATGTCGGGAGGCCAGACATTCCCAACCCTGGTGGCAAGCCCCCAGACCCCTTGCTGAAGTCGATAAAAAGCAGGAGAACGCATAGGTGTACGCAGGTCACCACCGGCAGGAGCATATGCAGGAGTACGTTACAGGAGCATGACAGGAGCACACGAACAGCGAGATATGGCAGGAAAGGAGGAGCACGTTAGGAGCATGAGAAGAACAGTTAAGAAGAGTCTCTGGATGAGTAAGGATGAGGAATGGGATCTCAAACAGAAAGCGCAGGCGGCATGCCTGA
Source organism: uncultured Eubacteriales bacterium (assembly GCA_902772685.1). Classification (GTDB taxonomy): domain Bacteria; phylum Bacillota; class Clostridia; order Peptostreptococcales; family Anaerovoracaceae; genus Lentihominibacter. The sequence continues at coordinate 1,688 of CACYBO010000264.1, forward strand.
CTGAGTCCGAATTCATCCGTCAGCGCATCGCAGGATACACCCCTCCACAGCAAATCGATGATAGGTTCTGGAGAGCGATGGACCTGATAAGAGAGTTCGCTGACCGTATCGATGCAATAGCGATGGAGGCGGACAAGCCGACACAGGCTATCGCTGTCATGGCGGAAGCGAAGAAGTGGCGGATGTTCCAGAACGCGATCGAGATGGAATTCCTCAGACCGAAGAGGGGTGATGGATAGTGGCGGTGACGAGGATATGGAGCATCAAGGGCAGAGCCGGGAGCCCGCTCGAGTATATCGCGAACCCGGACAAGACGCAGCGTGAGTTCAGCGAATCAGAGAAGCAGGCACTTGCTGACGTGATTGCATACGCCGCGAACGAGGACAAAACTGAGAAGCTGTTCTACACGACCGGCATCAACTGCAGCGTCGAGTGTGCCCGCGACCAGTTCGATACTACCAAGCTGCGCTTTGGCAAGACCGGAGGCATAGTAGCCTTCCATGCTTACCAGAGCTTCAGGGAAGGCGAGGTAACTCCGGATGAGGCACATGCCATAGGAGTACAGCTTGCGAAGGAACTGTGGGGTGACAGGTTCCAGATGGTCGTTGCAACACACGTCAACACAAAGTGCGTTCATTCACACATAGTCATCAACAGCGTATCGTTCCGCGACGGTCATAAGTTCAACGGCTGCAAGGCCAATACCCGGCTGCTGCGTGACACATCCGACAGGATATGTCTGGAACACGGGTTGTCAGTGATTGAGAACCCGAAAGGCAAGAGGGTGAGCACCTACGTCTATAAGATGGAGAATGCCGGAATGCCTACGAGGTACAACGTAGCCCGGCAGGCGATAGATGAGTCGATAGCTTTCAGTCTGACCATAGAGGAATTCAAGTCAGAACTCAGGAAGCGCGGCTATAATTACAGGTTTGATTCGCAGCGCAAGTACTGGACGATCACTCCGCCCGGATGGAAGAAGGCGATCCGAATCCATCAGCTTGGCCCTGACTACACACGTGAGAGCATCGAGCACAGGATCTACGAGAATGATCCGTCTGTCAGGCAGGAGCGACTC
>CACYBO010000265.1 GCA_902772685.1 uncultured Eubacteriales bacterium
TTGATGTCATAGTCAATAAACTGTTCGATAGTCTTATAGAAACTGTCAAATGGAACCAACAGGCCGCTTTCCTGCTCCATGCAATGCTTGGCAGATGTCTGGAACGCATCAAGCAAAGAGCGTTCGTTCTGTGAAAGATGCCTGCCCTCGCTCATACCATGTTCCCGAATGGCTTCAAATACCTTTTGCAGTAGCTCAAACTGATAACCGACAAAAGGATAGACAGCAGCAAACTCGTCGGCGTCCCGATACCCGGACCAGGTAGGTTTCGCCGGGAAGAGGATCAGGTTAGAGAGCTTACTGGCGTTCGTGTCGTACAATGCTCTTAACGGTGTGACCGCATGTTCTTTCTTTTTTAGAATACGTTCCTTGATGACTTCGTCAGCGTTAGCTCCGCTGAGCAGCAGACGCATATTGAAACGGCCCTGAATCTTAGAGAAGTCCTGCTGCTTATCCCGAGTACTGTCTATCATCGCCTTCAGTTCCTGCTGTGAAGTGACGACAACCCACGCCTGGCCATGACAATATTTGCCCAAATCTTCAACGCACGTCTGAAGGTTCAACATCAGTTGAGTGTTATCACCGATAAATTGCCCCACCTCATCCATGAGGAAAACAACTCTGGTTCGATTCTTCTGGCAGTAGGCATTGACGATTTTTGCAAATTCTTCTGTGCTGTTTGTATAATTCTGGATCTGATCTCCAACAAAGGCCTTAGCGCTTTCCTCTGTGATCCCACGTACAACAACAAGAGCCTGGATGATGGCGTCCCGGTTCAACAGCGCCTTAGCGCGGGCTTCCATCCATTTACGATGGCTGATCTCTTCAAACTTCTCGATGAAAGCTTGCAAAAGGCCTTCATCATCCAGAGTGCGTTCCATATCGGCCACCCAAGGGTTGGAGCCGCAATAGCCGATGGACTCATTAAATGCGCGGAGCATAATGTCCATGATGGCCTGCGTTTTCGTTTTGGAATCCGACTTAGCCTTGCTGTCGATATTGAAGAGGACGACTTTATTGGAAGCCTTCGCGCTGGCTCTCAGGTCGGCCAACACCATCTGATCAGCGATTTTGTCATCAAAGTACTTTGCCGCCTGCCAGCCCGCGATTTCTTCGTTCGCAAGGATATAGCCCAGGATTTTCAGGAAGTGGGATTTACCGGAGCCGAAGAAGCCGGTGATCCAAACACCCATCTTCTCGGTGGGCGTGGTCAGGGACTCTCTGTACCTGCGGAAAAACGTCCGGAAGGATTTAACGATTTCCTCCGTACACACATATTCTTCCAGCTCCTGCCATTTCTGCTCTTCGTCCTCGTTGCCGATGGTGACAACACCTTGAATAGAACGGCTGATGTCTTTTTGAAACAGATCCTTAATCGTCACGGCCAGTTCTCCTTTCCACAAGCGGGAACGCTCTGTAATAGTTGTCATCATCAAGCCGCTCAAACAGGCGCAGCGTCATCGCATTTTTGATCTCATAGCGGCCGGGATACATCATAACTACAGGATTTCTCCTGAATATACTCTGAAGATTGTTCAGGATCGTATGGCTGCGGATAATGGGGTACGCTTTGCCCACACCCGTGATCAGCACGATCGACTGACCATCATCCGGCACTTCGCGTTTAAAGCGGTCAAGAAATTCGTTGTCGCTATCTTCAACCGAAAGCAGCGGTTGAAAGATTTCTCTGAGCAGGAGCGACTTGTCGTATTCCGATTCCATCCGTTGGATGTCCTCTATATAGCCCTGTTCCTGAATGATATCCAGCATCATCTCATATAGGTCGAACTCGATGATGGCAGGATTTCTTGCTTTCAGCTTTTGTACCTCACGGCGGACAAGGAGCTCATCCTTCGGCGCGTAATCAAAAATGTAGAATTTGAGTTCATTGGCTGTGCCGTATCTGATCAGAGAGCCAACACTGATCATACGATCCTCAAGATCAACAAAACGATCATTCAATGTGCGCTCCGCCATATACTCACCTCCCAAGCAGCGCTCTCAGGTATTCCTGATCACCGATGGCGGCGATGTGGTCCTCGACTTCCGGATGGATGATCATGCGCTGCACCGCTATATTTCTTCGCTCACGGATTCCAAATCCAGAATCTACAAGAATGTTTCGGTAGCCCTTTTTCAAACAA
>CACYBO010000266.1 GCA_902772685.1 uncultured Eubacteriales bacterium
CTTGCAGTATATGTTCGGCGTTACAGACTACTCTCTGTACTATCTTAATCCGACAGAACTTGACGCCTACAAAACATCTCAGACAGCGACAAGACAGCTGGTATCGGCTCAAACCGAAAAGTACGGTGCAGACGATGCTTCGGTAAAATATCTGAGCTATCTTGCTCGACACGGGTATGAAGCCAAGCTGAACGAATATCGTACTTGCTATGGGAATGCGGTAATCGATAAAGAAATCGAGAATGCATTGCTTAATGAATATCAAAAAAACAGTTTCCCTGTCTGTCCAGAGATTGAAAAAGCAGTTAAAACAGAGATGATCGAATCGCAGAATTTGATCAATGCGTATAATGCGCAGAAGGAGATAAAATCTATGGGAAAACAAACTTTTACGGAAAACGGATTTACCTTTGTGGTAGATGACAACGGTACCGTTACGGCAAGCGGCAAAGTCAACGAAAACCCCGCTTCACGCAGCGGCATGAACAAAATTAATCCAAATGGTTACGACAGTCATGTTCAGGACAAAGGACATCTGATCGCAGCTCGTCAAGGTGGTCCTGCCAAAGCATACAATGTCAGCGCTCAGGACAGGGGCCTTAATCGGGGCGCCTATAAAAGCGTGGAGAACGCAGAGGTTAGGGCGGCAAACAAGGGATGTGATGTCCAGACGTCGAAGACCGCCTACGTGTCACACCCAGGCGCAAAGCCCGACGCATACATGATCAACGATACTATAACTACCCCCGAAGGGAAGACACATCATATTCATGAATCGTTTCAAAATGAGTCTTCAGAAGTTCAGGAGGCTTGGAACAACGAGTCTGCTGAGGCATTCTCTCGAATGACAGATGAGTATAATAATCCAAATTCCAGACCGGAAGGCATGACGGAGGCGGAATATGCTGAACTGATGGATTCTACCGATCCGGCATTATCCTCTGTGAGGGATGATTTCGATATGGATAATTCGTCGGAAACATCATTTGATTTGTCGAATGGGCAGGATGACGGTACCTCGTCGGAATCCGGATCAAGTCTTGCTTCTGATGGCGGTATCAGTGGAGGCACTGACGGGGGAGCTGACGGCGGGATCGATGACGGCTGCTGTATGTGAGGTGATAACCAACGATGGATTAGCACGATCCTAAACGATACGAATGGTTGCTTAGTTTTCCAATGGATGACCTTCCGGAAAACACATCGGATCAAAAAAGCGATAACCTGACAGATTCCGCTCAAACGGTTCAACATGCACCTGACGGGGTGGAAGCAGGTGAAGAAACTTCACTATCGTCTGCGGGGCTTGGAGAGGGCTCTTGTTGTGCAGCTGAAGGCGGAGCTCAAACAGGCTGTGACGGCGGCTGCGCAATGTGAAGGAGGAAAAGAATGAGTAGAAGTAGTTTTCTTGATAGCATCAGAGTCGATCAGTCAACGATTGATCGTTGCAACGAAGCTTCGAAAAAAGCGAGTCAAAACACGGAAAACAGTTCCGGGAAGAAGAGCGGAATTGACGACGGCGGCTATGAACGAGGAGACGTCGGGCCCGCAAGTCAAGGCAGAGAACCCGGCAATAAGTGGGGCGATGCGCCTAATTCTCAAAACAATTCGACCAATGCCTCAAGTATGAACAGCCAAAGCAGTGAAATCTCCGCTTCGACATCGACGGGTGACGGTTCCGAGGGGAATTCTGCCGGTGGCCCTGGAGGAGGAATTGCTTTCGGCGGAGAAAGTGGAGTAAGCGGCGGATGTGAAGGCGGAAACGGCTACGGTTGCGGAATGTGAGGGTATTATGGAAAGAACTGTGATTGCAGGAAGAGATTTTTCAGAGATTGTCCCGTCTGAGCTGAAGACAGGAAAATATGAATTGCGTGTGAAAAAAGGAGTCTTTTATCTTTCCGATAAGATGTTATCCATGGGACTGCTTATGTTGGGCAGTACCGGCTGTGGTAAAACAACACAACTTGTAAAGCTGCTTGATCAGATCGTTCCTGCGTTAAGTGATGAGGATACAATGATCATCTTTGATTCAAAAGGGGATTTCTATGACCGTTACTATGAGCCCGGCAATCCAAAACACATAGTGGTCAGCCTCAGTCACAGACACAAAGATATTGCCTCACCTTGGAATGTTTACCGAGAGTTGATCGATGACTTCGGGCGGTTATCGGCAGAGAATATAGACATTATTGCCGGCGAAATCGCAGAGGCGCTTGGCCGCGGTATGGACAACTCAATGCAGCCATTCTTTTCTCTTGCGGCTTCCGAATTGATAGCAAAGTCGATGTCGGCGACCGTCAGAGACGCATTTCAATCACATGACGCATCGCAGCTTAATAACCACGCATTAAATAAATTACTCTCATCCGATCGAAAAAGACTTATCGATATGATAACGAAATATGAGGAGTATGAATATGTCCGCTCTTATGTAGGCGATGGCAGTACGCCTCAGAGTTTAGGGGTTTACGGACACGCGATGGCGATCAAGTCGCGAGCATTTATCGGTTCCTTTGATAAAAACGATTTGGAGCACGACTTCGGAATCAGAGAATTTGTCAGAAACAAAGGCGGAAAGATTCTCTTTCTGGAATACGATGTGCGTTATAAGGAAACTTTAGAAACAGTATATTCCCTTCTTTTTGATCTTGCCATCAAAGAGGCTGTGTCTGTTAAAGGCGGCAATAAGTGGTTCATTTGCGATGAGGCCTCGTTGCTTCCTTTCTTAGAACACATAGGGGATCTGTTGAATTTCGGCAGAAGTTTTGGCTGTAAGACCATTTTTGCCCTGCAATCGTATGCTCAACTGGAGGTTAATTATGACGAGCAAAAAGCAGCGGCTATTTCCGCAGGCTTCTGCAATATGTTCGCATTTAAAAATACAGATTACAAATCTCGCAAATACGTAAAAGAGCGATGTGGCGAAGCGTTCGAAGAGTATGATTACGGAGGACAGATTCTCACTCGCGACTCATTCGCTGTACGGGACTCGGATCTGGCCGATCTGAAAACCGGAGAGGCGTTTATCGATATAAATGACGCATCCCCCTTTAAGGTGCGGTTTGAAGGATGAGTATAATAAGAGTATAAAGCTGATGCATGGAGTTTACTTATGGCCAAAATAGACAGACAAATAGAAAAACACAATACGCAAATGCAAAGCCTCAGGTGCTGCGGCTCGTATAGGTTGAATGATTTTCTCAATTGTGCTTCCGGTAATTTTATGATTACAGGCGGCGTAAAGGATAAGAGGCGGCAGGTTCTTCTCAGGCAGATCGAACGTTACCGTCAAACATCCAATTCATCTGTTGTGATTTTCAGCGATGACGAAGAGCTTAAGAATCAGCTTATCATCGAAGCACA
>CACYBO010000267.1 GCA_902772685.1 uncultured Eubacteriales bacterium
AGTCATACATGTCGTTCTGAGTGCTGATCAGAACGTCCTTCATCTCTTCGGATAAATTGATGGCGATAAAAAGTCTCATCGTTTTGAAGCCTTTCCATGATAGTCAAATGGCAGTAAAAAGATTTCAAGAGCTTTTCCAGCTTTGGGCTGAAAAAGTGTTGTCTCAAATCCACGAAGAAAATAGACCTGGTCATCACGAAGTGTATTTCTCGATTACATCCGCTGGCAAGACATCTTTCAAATACGCTTTGACCTTCACATACACCTCGTCAAACGGGGGCTTGTTCACTCCGCCAGTGAATCGGAACTTTTCATAGGCGTGTCTCAGTTCTTCGGTTCCGTGCAGGAAACCGTGAAAATCCTCCAGCATCTTGCCGCAGTTGCTCAGCGTTTGCTGCAGGCGATTTAGGTCGAGCTCGAACACCTGAGACAAATAGTACAGATCCACAACATCCTTGATTCGCCGGAACACCTTGCCTGTTGAGATCGCAGAAATCTTATCTGCCAGTATTTGATCAGGAGATACCCCGCGAAACCGGAGCCCTGCCACCTCATAGATCTGGGTTGGTTGCACCGGACGGTTCACATCCATATCCATTGTAAACAGAATTTCGCCCATGTTGGGATCGGTCAGTTCAAATCCGGCAGAGCGCCCCTCACCGTACATCCTGTAGAGGTCTACTTGGAGATTGATCCCGTTTCTCTGCAACGCAGTCTCCAGCGACTCGACCAGTTTCTCAGCAGACGGCGGTGAATCCGAATACCAGTTTGCGTCAATATCCGCAGTGTGGCGGATTTCATTGGAAAAGCCAGCCTCCATCAGACAGGCTTTCAGCACCATTGCACCCTTAAAATCGATGGGGATACCGCTGCTGTAGATCGCGTTCATCACGGTATACATCAGTTTTTCTTCTGCGGATAGCTTCATGTCGTCATCCTCTTCAACTGTTATAGTAGTGGACAGCTTCATCTGCCAGCTTCGCAAATGACTCCTCATACTCGGGGGGCGGGAACAATCCCGCAAAACTGTTGCCGTTCTTGTAGTAGTACCTGCTGAGCGCTTCTGTGATGCCCTGCATATCTAGAATCGATTCATTGGCGAGAGCGTCGGCAAGCGTCCGGTTGAAGTCTGTATAGCGTAAGCCATTCTTTTCCTGCACATGATAGGGACTCACATGGTTGCCGAGTACGGCCACACCGTTAAATCTCGATAGGGAATCGTCTCCATAGACCCATACGATGTATTCATCACTGCGCCCCCCGAAGTTCCCCTGGCACATGAGTGCCTCATCCAGAGCGAAGACGATCGGCTCTCCGACTTGTTCGCTAACTGCTCTCAGCCATGCAAAGGAGCCGATGAAATCGCTTCGCTTCGGCAGGTCAGTCTTCTTTGGATCATACTTTGGAAGCGCAGCGGTCTTGCGATTAACGAGGTCTGCTCTCACGCGCTCCTCCAGAAGATTTGTAATATAAGCAGGCGGCACACGCACACCTGACTCCCAGTTCTGAATGGTGCGAAACGGAATGTGATACCGTTCAGCAAACTCGCTCTGTGTTTCACCCAGGCGATTTCTCATTTCACGAATATCCATTTGAATCACCTCACGCCATTATTATACACCCATTGAGTGCATAAATCAACAAGAAAAGAATTACCGCTACGCATAAAAACAGCTCTGGTATCTTTGTTCCAAAGCTGTCGATGTACATATTTGGCTTTCAGTTTCCCGAACGGTAGTAAAACGGCAGTAAGCTGCCGATAGCGCTGCCGCAGTTTGCTGCGGTTTATCGCAACCTGTTTCAATCTGCTCCAGGCAGGGAACTCCTGCCGTTGCAAACAAACACTTTTCTTCCTTGTCATCATGCTGCGGATATAGTAGAATACAATCCAAGTCGAGAGTAGAATAATAAAATAAGAATACTGCAGAAGGTGAGAGAACATGATTATTTACTGGTCCGGTACAGGAAACAGCCGCTTTGTCGCCGAACGGCTCGCGGAGCTGACAAAGGATGAACTCTGTGA
>CACYBO010000268.1 GCA_902772685.1 uncultured Eubacteriales bacterium
CTTTAACGGCCCTTTTTTACGAAGACTGGGCGACTTCGGCTCGCTTATCCAGTTTCCACACCCCCGTCGAAACCAGTGCATCCCCATGTATTCAAATGTTGACAGTTATAATCTTTCCTCCGCTCTGACAGAGGCTTTCTCCTCATACTCCTCTTTTACAGCCTTGATTTCATCTTCGAGATCATCTATCCCGTCTCTGAGTTCCTGCATCTTATCACAGAACTCAACGAGTGCGCTGTCGGTGAGCTGTCCATCCTGATACTGTTTGAATACATATTCCGCCAGTTTTCTCTTGGTGGAGGTGTACTCTGTCTTCAGCTCGTTCTGCTCACCCTTGAGTCTGTTGATCTCTCTCATTTCCTCAGCCTTGCTGGCGGCGTTGGTCGCTGCCGATGTTGCTGCTTTTCCCAATTTGTCAAATAAACTCTGCATTACTTCCTCCTCGCCTGCAGCATCCTTCTGTCCGCATCGCGTTTGGCAATATCATGCCGCTTGTCATAATTCTTCTTTCCTCGCGCGACAGCTAATTCCACCTTGGCTTTGCCGCGGTCGTTAATATACATCCGAAGCGGCACTAAAGTCAAGCCGTCCTGTGTAAGATGTCCTGTTATTTTACGGATTTCACGCTTATGAAGCAAAAGCTTTCTGGGCCGTACCGGGTCAACATTGAATCTGTTACCCTGTTCATAGGGACTGATGTTCATTCCAAGTATGAACACCTCACCGTCCCGGATCCTGGCATAACTTTCCTTGATGCTGACTTTGCCCTGACGGACGGATTTGATCTCTGTACCTGTCAGTTCAATCCCGGCTTCATATGTTTCATCGATGAAATAATCGTGACGCGCTTTTTTGTTATTTGCTACAAGTTTCATGATTACAAAATCGCTATTTCATTAAACGGAAATAACCTCACAAAGGCCTTACCCACTACCTTGTCTTCCGGCACCATCCCAACATCAGATGATCTGCTGTCCCAGCTCACTGACCGATGGTCCCCCATTGCGAAAATCTCATCGTCACCAACTACGAATTCCTGACCGTTCGGATAGTTCCTCATATACGGATCTTCGTTGTATATGTAATCTTCATCGAGCAGTTTGCCGTTTCTGTAAACCTGATCTTCCTCAAAAGAAATGACATCGCCTTCGACTCCAATGACTCTCTTGATCAGGAGCTTTTTGGAACCATCTTCTTCGTTTTGAAGATCAGATTTGAAAACAATAATGTCCCCACGTTCAGGATGATCCTTGAATTTGTACGCAAGCTTGTTGACAAAAAGGTAATTATTCTCCTGCAGTGTATCGAGCATGGAATTCTCTTTAACAATCGTCGGTTTTATGATGGATGTGATGACCAGCACAATTACGACTGCTATAATGACATCCTTGATGAGATCTTTTATGAAACTGTATTTCTGCGGTTCTTTTTCTTCTGTTTCTCTGATTTCGTTTTTCTGATTGCTGTTCATCTATTCGGCTATCCTTTTAGTTCCTTCCAAACTCTTTCAAATTCCGCCGGAAGCTGCGCTGTTACTTCTTTGTTCTTCAGACCTGTTAGTTCTGTGAACTGTTCCGGGATGTCCCCGAAGGTCAGCCTGCCGGCGTGGAGCAGCTGTGTGGTCACGCCATGTTTTCTCATGATATCGTTTGCTCTGCGTCCCGCGGACGATGTTCCGTACTTGGAATCCCCCGCGAGAGGAAAGCCTTTGCCCGACAGATGCACTCTGATCTGATGAGTACGGCCTGTTACGAGTTCCACCTCAACGAGAGAGAATTTCCCGTCTTTGCTGTGTTCAAGAGGCCGCACAACTGATAATGCATTCTGCCCCGCATCTGAAATTCGGACTCTGTTTTTTGACTCTTCTTTTTTGAGTCTGTCATCTATGATCAGTTCATCCGTAAAACGGCCCGCAACTATGGTCAGATAATACTTTGACACATATTCTCTCTCCCGGATCAGTCTGGTGAGCTGCCTGAGAGCCTCCGCCGTCTTGCCGAACATGACCAGTCCGGTCGTATTCCTGTCGAGCCTGTTCACAGGTGATGGCGTGAATGTCTTCTCATCAGCCGGGTCATACTCCCCCTTGTTCTGCAGATATCCGCACACCTGATTCATGAGAGTGTTTTTCTTTTCATGCGAATCTCCGTGTGTCAGCAATCCCCAGGGTTTCACGACGATGAGAACATTCCCGTCCTCATACGCAATTGTAAACTGGCGTTTTGCCTTGTGTCTTTCAGGTTCCTTAGTGAGCTCCCTCAGCCTGTCTTCCCCAATATAAAAACTGAGCACATCGCCTTCATTCAGAACAGTGTCCTCTTTCGCCCGTTTGCCGTTGAGTTTGAGGTCTTTGCGTATTATCTTGTAAACAGCTGACAGAGGAGCCCTTTTCAGATACTTTCTGAGGAATCTGTCCAGCCTCTGACCTGCGTCATTGGAACCGATTTCGACTTTGACCATTATCCGTTTCTGCTACCCCTCCTGCCGCATCATTATACATAAAAATGCGCGCTATTACAAGTTGAACAGCACATATTACAAGTTGAACAGCACTATATTTTGTGGTATTGTGTACACGGAGGAAAATGTTTACACAATGAGAGACTTTTTTTACAAGAAAAACGATATTATTATCGTATTGATCATACTGATTGTTGCCGGTTTCCTTATCTACAACAGAATCGGAGTCATAATGGACTATCCGGCTAAACTTGCGGAACAGCAGGCAAATGCACAGACAGAACAGCAGATAGAAACAACCGAGGCAACCGAGGCAGCTGATGAGACGGAAGCAGCAAAGGCAGCAGAAGACACAGATAATTCTAAATCAGACGAATAAAAACAAGGAGGCATTGATATGGCTTTAGTTACAACTACTGAAATGTTCAAGAAGGCTTATGACGGGGGATATGCCGTTGGTGCGTTCAATGTTAACAACATGGAAATCGTACAGGGCATAACGGAAGCAGCAGGCGAGCTTAACAGCCCGGTTATCCTGCAGGTTTCAAAAGGTGCCCGCAAGTATGCGAACCACACATATCTTGTTAAACTGGTCGAAGCGGCCGTTAAGGAAAACCCGGACATTCCGATGGCTCTTCACCTTGACCATGGGGACAGTTTTGAAACATGCAAATCCTGCATCGATGGAGGGTTTACTTCCGTCATGATCGATTGTTCATCAATGCCTTTTGAAGATAATGTCAGGATTACTAAACAGGTCGTTGATTACGCACATGACCGCGGCGTAGTCGTCGAGGCTGAGCTTGGTACTCTGGCGGGAGTCGAAGACGAAGTGAGTGTTGAAGCAGGCAGCGAAAGCTATACTCACCCTGATGAAGTCGAGGAATTTGTAACAAGAACAGGCTGTGACTCTCTGGCAATTGCTATCGGAACATCACATGGTGCATATAAGTTCAAGGCTTCACAGTGCACCCGAAATGAAGAAGGCATCCTGGTACCGCCTCCACTTCGTTTCGATGTTCTCGAAGAGTGCATCAGAAGAATCCCGGGATTCCCTATTGTACTCCATGGCTCATCATCAGTTCCTCAGGAATTTGTGAAAATTGTTAACCAGTACGGAGGAAACATGCCTGATGCTATCGGCATTCCGGAAGACGAGCTCCGCCACGCTGCTGAACTGGCTGTTTGCAAAATCAACATCGATTCAGATATCAGACTTGCGATGACAGCCACGATTCGTAAGTACATGGCCGAACATCCTGACCACTTTGATCCCCGTCAGTACCTGAAACCTGCCCGCCAGGCAGTTAAGGACATGGTGGCCCACAAGATCAAGAACGTACTCGGATCCGTCGACAAAGCGTAAACACTGCCGCAATCATCGGCAGAAATAACGTGATGGACAGTACCCGAAGCGATTTCCGCAGAGGCAGCTGCAACCATATGCGAAACAAATAAAGAAAACAGCAAAACCCGAAGATGTTTGAGCCGTCAGGCGAGTTTCTTCGGGTTTCTGTTTTCTATGAATGAGCATTAATGGCTGCCTGCCTCGAGGACTTAAGTGAGGGTACAGTCTATCACGTTATTTCGCGTCGTTGATCATCTTCTTCTTGAGATCCCAAAGCTTATCCGACAGGTCTACATAGTAAGTCTGCGGATTCTCGAAACGCTTCATCTCGTCCCACATAAGATCCATCTGCTCAGCACAGTACTTTTTGATTCCCTTGATGTCAGGGCTCTCGTAAACCTTCCTGCCTCCTTCGAAGATGCGCTCGCGCAGGTTCTTCGCATAGAAGTTGGTAATGGTCTTTTTCTTCCAGGTGGCGTTCGGATCGAAGATCACAATGGAATCTCCGGATGGTGCTTCTTCTTCATCCAGTGCGATGATATCCGCCAGCATCCTGTTGGTGTCTTTATCAAAGAGTCTCCAGATTGTCTTGAACCCTGGGTTTGTAATCTTCTCAACGTTCTCGCTGATCTTGATCTTCGGAATCATCTTCCCCTCTGTTTCCAGGGCTGCCAGTTTATACACGCCGCCGAATACAGGTTCGGACTTGGATGTAATCAGCCTCTCGCCAACACCGAAGGAATCGATGCACGCTCCTTCGTCAAGCACATCTCTGATGATGTATTCGTCCAGGGAGTTTGATATTACTATCTTACAGTCTTCAAATCCCGCCTCATCCAGCATCGCGCGTGCCTTCTTCGTCAGGAATGAAATGTCACCGCTGTCGATTCTGATTCCCTTGTTCGGCGGATCCAGCTCCTTGAACACTTTGATCGCAGCCGGTACGCCTGATTTGAGAACGTTGTAAGTGTCGACCAGAAGCGTTGCATTCGTCGGATAAATCTGCGTGTATGTCTTAAATGCCTCATACTCATTGTCGAACATCTGAACCCAGCTATGAGCCATGGTCCCGAGAGCCGGCGTGCCGAACTCTTCATCTGCAATCGTGCAGGCTGTTCCTGCGCAGCCGCCGATAAAGGATGCTCTGGCGCCATAGATGGCGGCCGTTGTACTGTGGGATCTTCTTGTTCCGAATTCCATAATCGGTCTGCCCTTCGCCGCACGTACGATTCTGCTCGCCTTGGTGGCAATCAGGCTCTGATGGTTGACGAGAAGCAGGATCATCGTTTCAACAAACTGCGCCTGCATAACAGGGCCTCTCACCGTAATCAGCGGTTCATATGGGAAAATCGGTGTTCCTTCCGGAACTGCCCATACATCGCAAGTGAACTCAAAATCCTTCAGATACTCCAGGAATTTCTCGCTGAAGATGCCTTTTCCTCTCAGATACTCAATGTCCTCATCTGTGAACTCCAGATTATCAAGGTACTGTATCACCTGCTCAAGTCCCGCCATGATTGCATAACCGCCGTCATCCGGGATCTTTCTGAAGAACATATCGAAATAGGCGATATCGTCCTTCATGTCAGCTTCAAAGTAACCATTTGCCATGGTAATCTCATAGAAGTCTGTGAGCATGGTCAGATTGATTTTTTCTATCATTTTTTTCTCCTCTCGGCCTTCCTGTAATTCTTCAATTGAGCGTAATTGCCAGTTGTCACATCGGCCAAACTGCCATTTATTATAACAATTTGCGCAGGAACTGTCCAGTATAGGACCCCTTCGCCGCAGCTACCTCTTCAGGTGTTCCCTGAGCAACGATCTGTCCGCCTCTGAACCCACCGTCGGGGCCCAGATCGATAATGTGGTCTGCGCATTTTATCACATCCATATTGTGCTCAATCACAACGACCGTATTTCCCTGGTCGGTGAGCCGTCCCAGAATATCCAGCAGTTTTTCCACGTCTGCGAAATGCAGTCCTGTGGTCGGTTCATCCAATATATACAGTGTCTTGCCGGTGCTCTTCTTCGACAGCTCCGACGCAAGCTTGATTCTCTGCGCTTCCCCGCCGGAGAGCTGCGTACTCGGCTGCCCTAGTTTGATATAACCGAGCCCAACGTCCTCGAGTGTCTGCAGATGTCTCCTGATCGGCGGATGGTTCTTAAAGAATTCCAAAGCTTCACTCACGTTCATATTGAGGACATCGTAAATACTTTTGCCCTTGTATTTGACTTCCAGAGTTTCTCTGTTGTAGCGTCTGCCTTTGCACACTTCGCATGGAACATATACATCCGGCAAAAAGAGCATTTCTATCTTGATGATGCCGTCGCCGTTGCAGGCTTCACATCTGCCGCCTTTGACGTTAAAGCTGAATCTTCCCTTTCCGTATCCCCGCAGCTTCGCTTCCGGGAGCTGCGCAAACAGGTCGCGGATATTGGTGAAAACACCGGTGTAGGTAGCGGGATTCGACCTCGGCGTTTTGCCAATCGGCTTCTGGTCGATGTTGATGATCTTGTCGATATTCTGTATTCCCGTAATGCTCCTGTGTTTCCCTGGCTTCTCTTTTGAGTTGTACATCTCTGCAGCGACTGCCTTGTAGAGAATCTCGCCGACGAGACTGCTTTTGCCTGAACCCGAGACCCCTGTGACGCATATGAACTTGCCGAGCGGGAATTTGACGTCGATGTTCTTCAGATTGTTCTGCGCAGCGCCCTTCACAGTAAGGTTCTTGCCTGTGCCCTTTCTTCTGACCGAAGGAATGCGGATGCTTCTGCGTCCGCTCAGGAATTGTCCTGTTACAGATCTCTCACAGGCTTTGATATCCTCGACCGTTCCCTGGGCAATCAGCTCCCCGCCGTTCAGTCCAGCTCCCGGTCCGATGTCTATAATCTGATCGGCCGCGTACATGGTCTCCTCATCGTGCTCAACAACAATCAGGGTGTTTCCGATATCCGTAAGCTCACGCAAAGACTTCAGCAGTTTCTCGTTGTCCTTCTGATGCAGCCCAATGCTCGGCTCATCCAATATGTATGAAACACCGACGAGTCCCGATCCGATCTGCGTCGCCAGCCTGATCCTCTGTGATTCCCCTCCGGAGAGCGTCATCGCCGCCCGGCTCAAGGTCAGATAATCCAGCCCCACGTCAGCCAGAAAGCTGAGTCTGCCGCGTATCTCCTTGATGACTTCAGCGGAGATCTTCTGTTCTGTCGGTGAAAGTTTCAGTCCGTCGAGAAATGCCAGTGCCTCGGAGACAGAAAGGTCACAGAATTCCATGATATTCTTGCCTCCTATTGTCACAGCCAGCAGTTCTTCCCTGAGTCTCTGACCGTGGCATGCAGGACACTCAGACATGCTCATGTACTGTTCGATTTTGCCTTTGATCCAGTCGGAGTTCGTCTCCTGATACCGTCTTTCGAGATTTGGGATGATTCCTTCGTAGGTATGGCTTCTATGCTGAACGAAGCCGCTGCGGTTGGTGTAATCATAGGTTAGTTTTTCTTCTCCCGTACCATAGAGAAGGACATCACGGAATCTCTTCGGAAGTTTATTGAATGGTTTTGTGATATCAGCGTTGTACTTGTCTGCAAGAGCCTTTATGACCTGCCAGTAGTAACTGGTGAATTCCATAGTCGCAAAGGCATTCACCAGTGCTTTATCCAATATGCTGCGCCTCTGATCAGGTATGAGCAGGTCCGGGTCCACTTTCTGCAGATATCCGAGACCTTTGCACTCCGGACAGGCCCCCAGTGGGTTGTTGAAGGAAAACATCCTCGGTTCGATCTCGTCGATACTGACGCCGTGCTCCGGACACGCCAGCGATGTGCTGAAGGTGCGTTCTGTCTCGTCCCCGTCAGGTGTTCTGACGATGACCTGCACAAGACCTTCGCCGTGTTCGATTGCCAGTTCGCACGCCTCGGCGAGACGGCTCTGGATACCATCTTTCACTTTGATTCTGTCTACAACAATCTCTATGGTGTGCTTGATGTTCTTCTCAAGTGTAATTTCATCTTCTTCGACATGTCTTATCTCACCGTCCACGCGCACCCGGGTGAATCCTTCCCGTCTGATGCGGTCGATGATCTTTTCATGGCGTCCCTTCCGGCGCCGGACCGCAGGAGCGAGTATGGTAAGTCTCGTTCCCTCTTCTTCCAGCATGAGGGTCTCGACGATCTGGTCCACAGACTGGCTCGAAATCTCCCTGCCGCAGATCGGACAGTGCGGAATTCCGATACGGGCGTACATGAGCCTGAGATAGTCGTAGATCTCAGTTACTGTACCCACTGTGGATCTCGGGTTGTGGTTCGTCGATTTCTGGTCAATGCTGATTGCAGGGCTGAGACCCTCTATGGATTCAACGTCCGGCTTCTCCATCTGTCCCAGGAACTGGCGCGCATAAGAAGAAAGGGACTCCATGTACTTTCTCTGTCCCTCGGCGTAAATCGTGTCAAAAGCAAGGGATGACTTTCCGCTCCCTGACAATCCTGTCAGAACAACCAGTTTGTTTCTGGGAATCGTGACATCCATATTCTTGAGATTATTTTCCTTTGCGCCTTTTATAATGATGTCTTTGCTTAATTCTGTCATAAAGTGATTATTTACCTCTTTAGTTGATTACTCGTATATTTACATTCTGGCTCTGTACTCGAATACCAGATCACGGAGTTCTGCCGCCCTTTCAAACTGAAGATCAGCCGCGGCCTGTTTCATCTCTTTCTCAAGTCTGCCAATATAGTCGCGCAGTTCCTTCTTTGTGAGCTCATCAGGTTTGCGGCCTGCAAGGAAGGAATCGTACCCTTCGGAATCTTCCGCTTTAGCGGTAGCCTCTATCACCTGACGTATTCCTTTGCGTACGCTGGTCGGTGTTATCCCGTTTGCCTTGTTGTATTCATCCTGTTTCTTCCGTCTTCGGTCAGTTTCTTTAATGGCGGCGGCCATGGCTTTGCTGATTCCATCGCAGTACATAATGACTTTACTGTCAACATTTCTCGCCGCTCTGCCTATTGTCTGTATGAGCGATGTCTCAGTCCTCAGGAACCCTTCTTTATCTGCATCCAGAATGGCCACGAGAGATACCTCTGGAATATCAAGCCCTTCTCTAAGCAGATTGATGCCGACCAGAACATCGAATACCCCCATTCTCAGATCGCGTATGATTTCCATCCTTTCCAGCGTATCCACTTCAGAATGAAGATATCTGACTTTGATTCCGTTCCCGCGGAGAAAGTCTGTCAGGCTCTCTGCCATCTTCTTCGTCAGGGTCGTCACTAGGACCCGTTCACCCTTTTTCGTGACTTTGTTGATTTCGCCGATCAGGTGGTCTATCTGCCCTTCACTCGGATGTGTCTCAATGACAGGATCAAGCAGTCCCGTCGGCCTGATGATCTGCTCCGCACTCACGCCTCCCGACTGTTCTCTCTCATACTCCGCAGGCGTGGCGCTGACATAGACGATCTGATCTATCATACTGTTGAACTCTTCAAATTTGAGAGGTCTGTTGTCCAGTGCAGACGGCAGTCTGAACCCGTAGTCGACGAGGGACTGCTTCCGGGATCTGTCACCGTTATACATGGCTCTCAGCTGCGGAAGCATAACATGGGATTCGTCGATCATGATGAGAAAATCATCCGGTATATAGTCTATGAGCGTATACGGTCTGCTTCCGGGAGGCAGTCCTACCAGATGGCGCGAATAGTTCTCTACGCCTTTGCAGGTCCCTATCTCGCGGAGCATCTCCATATCATATCTCGTCCTCTGCTCTATACGCTGTGCTTCGATCAGCTTGCCTCTGTCTTTGAACCAGGTGACTCTCTCCTGCAGTTCTTCATCGATCGTCTGAATCGCATGCTCAATCTTTTCCGGACTTGAGACATAATGAGACGCCGGATAGATTGCAACATGCTTTCTGAGCCCCAGAATCTCACCTGTGACAGGATTGATCTCTTTTATAGATTCCACCTCATCACCGAAGAGTTCTATTCGCACGGCGTTTTCTGCCCCCGCCGGATGGATATCTATTGTATCACCGCGCACTCTGAATGTTCCGCGTTCAAATCCCATATCGTTCCTTGTGTACTGGATGTCAACAAGCTTTCGCAGAAGATCATGTCTGTCTTTTTCCATCCCGGGCCTGAGTGATACGACCTGGTTTTCATAGTCGATCGGACTGCCCAGTCCGTATATGCATGATACGGAAGCTACAATAATAACATCTCTGCGTTCACTGAGGGCTGCTGTTGCGGAATGCCTCAGCTTCTCGATTTCGTCATTGATATCGGAATCTTTCTCTATATAAGTGTCAGTGGAGGCCACATAAGCCTCCGGCTGGTAGTAATCATAATATGATACGAAGTATTCGACAGCGTTATCGGGGAAAAACTCCTTGAATTCGCCGTGAAGCTGTGCTGCGAGCGTCTTGTTATGGGATATGACAAGCGTCGGTTTCTGGACTTTCTCAATGATTTTGGCCATTGTGAAAGTCTTGCCGCTTCCCGTTACGCCCATGAGCGTCTGGGCACGCTTCCCATCCATGATTCCTTTTGCAATTGTATCTATCGCCTGGGGCTGGTCGCCCATGGGCTCAAAATCAGAGACAACCTTGAATTCCGGCATACCCGCTACTCCTCCTCATCGCCTGACGCTTCATCATAAAGCGGTTCATAGCGCACATTCTGATTGATTATACCATAATCGGACTCCACTTCCTGTTCTTTTTGGCGCAGTGCTTCCTCCAGTCCCACCACCGCTGCAAAAGGCATAAACTGCTTGGCTCTATCTCTTCTGTCCACTCTTATGACCCCCTATCTGTAAATTTCTCTCCCTTGTCGTCGCCTCGGATTTGAAGTTCATCCCCTTGAGTATTGCGTTCTTGCCGTATTTATCCTTGATCGCAAGCTCGGCCTCCTGCAGTTTCCTGTCCTTCTCCAGAACCTCTTCCTGCGGTCTGCTCTTGTTCTCTTCTTTCAGCATATCAAACAGATTCATCTGCCTGTTTCCCTTATCCTCACGGACATTATTGCAGGATATATTGACCCTGCGGATCATACGGCTGTGATCCATCACTCTGTCGTACAGAGCCACCACTTCCGGAACCATGACCGATCCTTCACAGCTTCCGCCTTCGAAACGGACGGTGCCTCCGTCTCTGTGGCCATACCTGCCGAATCTGCCTCCCGCCGCGTCTGCGCCACGGCCCGGCTGTGATGATTTGGCGTATCCCACTGACAGTGTCACGGATTCGGCTGTCACGCCTTTTTTGACCAGATCAAGACACATGAGGTCCATCATTTCCCTGACAATTGTCCTTCCTTCTTCGAATGTATAGTCCCGCATCAGCACCTGACCGCTGGTAAGGCTGTGATCCTTCGGCTTATACGCCTTGATATCAGCCATCGTCACCGGTTCCCGGCCCCATGCGTGATCTATGAGCA
>CACYBO010000269.1 GCA_902772685.1 uncultured Eubacteriales bacterium
CTTTGATTCTGAATTCGGCGATAAAGAAGCGCATAAGGGAAGCGATATCTACGCGCTTCATTTTGATAGAAAAACATCCGTCACGCCGCTGACAATCGACATGACGAAGAGATGACAAGTTTAGTGAGGAGGAACGACAGATGAAAAGTACAGGAAAGAAAAAACATTACATTCCGGTTGTGTTTGCGATACTGATTGCGCTGTGCTGGCCAATCAATGTAAACGCGTGCGAACTTCTTTACGTTGGCGGTGATATGACAGACGACGGCGCGAATCTGTTTATGCGGACGGAGGAGATCTACGCCGATGACAACAAAACTTACTACGTTTCCCCTTCGGGTAAACATGCCGAAGGCGAAAAGTATCAGGGATGCACGGATTTCGTGTGGACTTTTACGCATGACAGTTACAAATATACGGCGCGCTGCGACGGCTTCATCGATGGTGAATGCCTGACCTGCGAAGGAACCCATGAGCATACTCCTTATGAGGAGGCTGGGACGAACGATCACGGCGTGACGGTGAGCGCGACCAATTCACTGAACGCGAACAAAAGCATTAAGAAGGCAGATCCATTCATAGATGGGGGCATTGAAGAATCAGAAATGGCGACAGTGCTGCTTTCAGAAGCTTCAAGCGCTCGTGAAGGAGTGGAACTCCTGACAAGTATATATGACAGTGTCGGAGCGGGATACGAGGGCGCCGGCGTGATGATCTGCGACCAGAATGAGCAGTGGTATGTGGAGAACCTGTCCGGTCATGAGTACATTGCGGTGCTTTTGCCAACGGATGTTGCGTTTATGCAGTTCAATGTGTCTGTACTCGGAAAGATCGATTTGGATGATACAGATCACGTGATCGCGTCAGAGCATCTGTTTGATGTTGCGAAAAAAGCAGGAACCTTCGTCGGTGATGAAGAGGAAAACATCATCGATTACCGGGCTTCTTTCAATGATTATATGATGGAATCAACCGACGAGGAGGATTGGGATGAAGCCTGGAAGGCCCACGTGCAGAAGCGTCTGGCGGCAGGTTTGAATTTCCTGGAGGGTACTGACAAATGGACAGTCGATAATGTTTTGGAAGACAACGACTTCGTCATGAGCAACGTGGATGAAGACGGATCGATTGTTTCACTGCACAACCAGCTCAAGCTGAAGGATACGATGTCGCTGGAGAATGCATTTGCTTTATTCCGCGTGTATCCGATTGGTTACGAGGAAAACGTGAACACACACCTCTACCGTTTCTATCCGAAGGAAGAGCAGACCCTCGGCACCGTGGAATGGTTCGCGATGGACAACTGCAC
Organism: uncultured Eubacteriales bacterium; assembly: GCA_902772685.1. Lineage (GTDB taxonomy): Bacteria > Bacillota > Clostridia > Peptostreptococcales > Anaerovoracaceae > Lentihominibacter. The sequence continues at coordinate 1,310 of CACYBO010000269.1, forward strand.
ATACAATGTCTTCGTGCCATCCTATCCGATGCTGCTGACCGATACCTGGGAAGGTTACAAAGTTCAATTGGGTGAAACTGAGATCACGGAAGAAAAACCAGACAAGGGCGATTACTACCTGAACGACGGAGAATACCATATTCATCCGGATGGGTGGGATAAGTCGTACATCGGAACGCTCAGCGCGATGACAAATCTTCTGACCTACGGAGACCTGAGCGAGCAGGAGATTGCTCTTGCGGAAGATAATCTTCAGGCGCTGCAGGGAGAATTCGTATCCCGGTTCGATGAGCTGTCAACAGAAATCAAGGCGGAGTCTTCCGCCACGAAGCGTGAGGAAATCATGACTGAGGCGGATAAAGAGATGGCCGCGCAGGTTCACGACCTGGCGCTGGCGCTTTATCGTTATTATACTTACGGCGAAGATTCCGATCTGATTCAGGGAGCGGATAAGAAATTCCCGGTCGTTCCTCTGGTCATCTGCATACTGCTTCTGGCGGCGGCCGTTGTCGCAGTCATCGCAGTTAGGCGCAGGAGGAGTCAGTAGTCAAGAATTAACGCTATTAGAGTGAATACGGCAAACACCAACAATAACGATACGAAAGTGCCGATGCAGATTCTGATGACATTGGTGGATTTCCTTGATGAAGCCTGCCATGGAAGGCGGTCTCTGATACCGAGATAGTTGCCAAGGTAGAGTGTCGGAACAATAATGATGAAGAAAGTGGCGATATTATAAAACCGATCCTGTGCAGGAGTGTAGTTAGTAGAGTCTGATTTTATAATAAATCCAAAGGAAAAGATTAGCAGATATCCTAATAAAGCCAAGATGAAGAACAGTGGATTCCCGGATCTGAATCCCGGCAGTTCTCTTATCGGATAAGGAAGGCGGGAAAGCATTCTTTTGAGCCCTGAGTCTGATTGCGGCTGCTCACAGGCAGAGTTTCCGATGGCTGTCTTGAATGCTGTTACATTCTGAAAGCGGTTTGCGGGATCGATGGCTGTTGCCTTTGCAATGGCATGCGAAAAGGTTCCAACGTAATGCGTTTCGGACGGGAACTTGCCGGTCAGAAGTTTATGCAGGAGAATGCCCAGCGCGTAAATGTCAGTCCGCTTATCCGATTGGCCGAAGCCATATTGCTCCGGGGCCGCATACGGCTCCGTTCCTATCAGGTCGGTGTCTCGGTTCCTGTTTGCGGCGACCTGTTTGGACGCATCAAAATCGATGAGATAAACATCTCCTTCATTGTCTATTATTACATTGCTGCATTTGATATCGCGGTGGATGATTGGAGGATGGTGCATGTGAAGGGGTTGAAGTATATCGCACAAATTCAGCAGTACTGCCTTTGCATCCTCCACACTAAACAGTTTTGATTCCAGCAGCTCTTCGAGACTGTGACCATTGATGTAGTCTTCGATTACGATGAGCGTTCCATTTGACTCAATCAGTTCATGTATGATCGGAATTCCGGGGAAGCGGCCGTTTTTGATGAATTCAAAAACAGAAGTATCATAGTGAGTCAGAGTTTTTTTAACATATATCTTTCCGGTGTCGACATGCTGGACCAGCACAACATTGTGCCGTTTGTCGATGTCCGCTATTTCCTTGTAAAAAGACAGTCGCACCTCGTCCTGAAGATTCATAGTTCAAGAACCTCTTTTTATGATGCCTGTAGAAAGCAGCTGATGTTTCTGCTATCATTATAGCATAATTAGTTTTACGAGGAGCACTATGGAAAAGGATACTACAAGATCACTATCAAAAAAACTGCAGAGCATCAAAGACGACAAAGAGGCGGAGCTGTTCATTAAGGAGCATTCGAATGCCGGCAGTCTGCACAGCTTTCTGAATGGACTCATGGCGGAAAAGGACATTACAATTCCGACGCTGATCGAGAGGAGCGGCATTAGCAGAAATTACATTTACAACATTTTAAGCGGCGAGAGGACTAACCCGAGCCGCGATAAGGTAATTGCTATATGCATAGGTCTCGGCGCATCCTTCAGTCAGACGAACAAAGCCCTCGAACTTGTGAAGCAGTCGGCGCTTTACCCAAGGGACGAACGCGACGCAAGAATCGCAATCGCGATCAATCAATGTGTGCAGAATGTCACAGAAGTGAACATCATGCTCGAGAAGAACAGTCTGAAACCTCTGGACGTATAAAAGTAATCGGATTTTTGCAAAGGCAGCAGCGCGGGAGACCGCGTTTTTTTCGTGCTGTCAGCACACCACCACATGTCAGGATTCTTTAATATTAAGGCATATAGATTTATTGGTAACGGCCAAACCGGCATTTATTGTTTTATTATCTGAAAGAGAGGTATTGAAATGGCAAGTGGTAAAATGAAAACCTGTAAACATTGCGGCGCTGAAATAGCAGCCAGCGCGAAGATATGCCCGAACTGTGGAGGCAAGAATCCGAAACCGATTTATAAGCGGGTATGGTTCATTATTCTTTGCATTCTTGTACTTGTTGGTATTATCGGTGCTTTTGCAGGCGGCGGGGAAGATGCCTCAGACATAAAAGTCAATGACGATACAGAAGTTGAGACTACCATCGCTGAAGAAAATGAAACTGAAGCTGTGGACCCAACAGCAGATATGACAACGTCTCAAGCAAACGCATATAGGGCAGGACTTAATTATCTTGATTTGATGGCGTTTTCTAAGGAAGGTCTCATAAAACAGTTATCAAGCGATTACGGTGATGGTTATGACAGAGAAGATGCTGAAGTTGCCGTCAATGCTATTGAAGAAAATAATTTAGTCGATTGGGACGAAGAAGCAAAGGAAGCAGCACAGAACTATCTTGATACAATGCCTTTCTCAAAAGATGAGTTGATTCAGCAACTTGAATCCGAATATGGAGACAACTTCACCCATGAACAAGCAGTTAAGGCGGTAGAAGAAGTATATCAATAATTATTTAACACATGCAATAAACCTGTAATCGGGACTGCAGGTTTATGAAAAACGGCATAGGGTTCATTCCCATGCCGTTTTGTTGTGCGTTGTTATTCAGCTATTCCAGAAACGCCGTCTGCATCAGATAGACCTCATCCCGCAGC
>CACYBO010000270.1 GCA_902772685.1 uncultured Eubacteriales bacterium
ATCCTTCGCGGTAATTCCATATATCATGGCACGTTGGGAGACGCGCTCGATCAGCTCACGCCTTGCCCAAATCGCATACTTCTTTATGACGTTCTTATCCATGTGTCACCTCATTATTATCTAAACAAATCTACGAAGGCGCCAAAAAAGGTTTCCCAAAAGGAAACAGGCTCTTTTGCCCTTCTGCGGAGCTTCCTTTCAAGTTTATCAATTCTTCTCAATAGTTGCGATTTAATTCTATCTGATTCTGTATACCCCTTAACGTGTTTTTGAAAACCTTTTATGAGAGTGTCTTTGAATTCCTCAGTTGGTACGACAAGGCTATCTGGATATAGGCAGAATGAATAAGATGGAGGATTCCCTCTGGATGAGAAGTCCAAAGCGTGATCTTTCTTTGCTGCCCAATTATTGAGCATTTCTTCAAAGTGCTCTTTGTTGAAAAAAATTTTATAGGAACACATTAAATGAGAATTGCATCCTGTTGGATTAGCAGTTTTCAAGATGTTTTTTGAATCCTTATTGCTGTATGCCTCAAACTTGTAGCCATCTTTGAAAAGCTCCAGGTTGCTCAGGATAACTTCATGAATATCTTTCGCAGCATTATTCCTGTCTGACCCATAGTTCATGATTTCCATTTCCAATTCAGAGGCCTCATCAGCAATCCTCTTCTTTAGATAGATCAGATCTCCCGACAGCTCAAGTTTCCGCACAGGGGGAGTGTACAGTATTCTGTTTCCTCTGTTGATATGTTCATAGTTATCCCATGTTTTACTTCTATCTTCTTGGATAGACTTTTTGAGGTCGGCAAAATGACTGTATAGTTGCTTATACAACTCTTGCATCTTTTGCCTGTCTGCCTGGTTTTTCCCTGAACGAAGTCCGAGAATGAACGTAATCAGGCTAACAATTAGACTGGTTCCAAGACTTATGAAAACAGTTTTTAGAGTATCACTCACAACAAGCTCCTCTGTCGTTAGTTAAGTTTGATGCCGTCGCATCCTTTCAACATCTGCTTCATAGTGGCACGGACTTTCTCAATGTACGTGTCAATCTCTTCTTCCGTTTTTAGTGTTTTCGCCGGGAACATCAACTGGCGATGAATCGTCTTGATTACCTCTTTCTTTGGAGCAACAGGAGGCGCATCATCGTTGCTGGGAGGCGCGACAGGCGGCGTCACAGGAGGATTCACAATAGCTTCAATGCGGCTAATAGTGTCATCCTTATACTGCCAAATCGGAGGCACCAAGCCATCCAGCAGCGCCAATGTCTGAAGAGAGGCGATTTGCTCTTTCTTCTGGGTGAAGAAATAGTCTGCTGTATTGGAAATGTTCCTTGCGGTCGAGTTGTCACCAGCCAGCGTATGTATTTCCTCCATGCACTGGCGAATGATCTCCAGCAGCTCCTTGCGCTTGGCATCCAGCATCCTGCCATGAGAAGCTTTCACCTTTACCATAAGGTCGTTCAGCTCCGGAATACGATCATACCGGAATTTGCTGCCAGTCTGTACCATGGTGATGAGCCGGATCTGGTTCAGCGCAAGATTCGCTCCTTCGTCCTTAGCAATATAGTCCAGATCAACACTGAGATCCTTTTCATACTGCACAGCTGCGTCGAACAATGTGACCCTGGTTTTGAAAAACGCCTCGACCTCCTGCAATTCATCACGCATGGCGTACAGAGGATCTTCGCGGTCAATGACACGTTGGATCAGCGCCACATTGTCTTTCTTCTGAGAGAGCACATCCTCGACCAATGCGATGGCCTGCTTGACCTTGCTCTGATCGGGATACTTGTGGCCTTCATAGCGGGCATCCATTTTCGTGTAATGGTCCAGTTCGCCATCGAACTTCTCCACGATATGGGCGATCAGACCATCTTCATCCTCCGGCACATCCATCTCATCGAAGAAATCACGCAGGAACTCACGGACCTCGCGGATCTTCTGGATGGACACAACCAGTCGCTTGGAAATGGAAGTTTTGCCGATCTCACTCTTTTTGCGGAGCATATCGGGCAGTTTCGGATTATTCGGTTGAATGGTCTCACCGCCGTACTTGATGGTGACTTTCTGATTAAAAATCAACATGGCCACAACAGCGGCAATGTCGATTTCGCGCCATCCGTAGGGCTTTTTCTGGAAACGATCCTGGAGATCGGACATGGTTGTGGGCAACTTCTGATTGAATTGGATCTCCAAGTACTTCTCAACCTTAGCAGCTGCATCACGGTTGGGCTCGGTACCTGGAAGGTAAATCTCCTCACCGTGGAGGATCTTGTAAATATCAGCGTCCGTCTCGGCAAACTTGGTGATCAGGCTGAGGTCGCTGTAAACATGG
>CACYBO010000271.1 GCA_902772685.1 uncultured Eubacteriales bacterium
CATCTCGCCGGAGAATCCGTACAGCTACAACAACTTCCTGATCTGCAACTGGGAAATCGCCGACCGCAGAAAACTCTACGGCGGCAAGGACAGATACCTTCTGAGAAAAGAATTCTAGATGTCGATATCAAGGGTTACAGGGCAGTGGTCGCTGCCGAAGACGTCGGTGAGAATCCCGGCGCCGCGCAGCCTGTCCTGTAATGCTTCTGAAACGAGAAAGTAGTCAATGCGCCACCCCGCATTGTTTTCTCTTGCCCGGAAACGGTAACTCCACCATGAATAGACACCCTCGAGATCAGGGTAGAAATAACGCCATGTATCGATAAATCCGGCGTCTTGAAGCAGGGTCATCTTTTCGCGTTCCTCATCGGAGAATCCCGCATTGCCTCGGTTTGTCTTAGGATTCTTCAGATCGATTTCCTTATGGGCTACATTGAAGTCACCGCATGTTACAACAGGCTTATCAGCTTCCAGCGATTTGAGGTAACTGCGGAAGGCGTCTTCCCATCTCATCCGGTAGTCGATGCGCTTCAGTTCATTCTGGGCGTTCGGAACATACACATTCACGAGATAAAAATTATCATACTCACAGGTAATGACCCGGCCTTCGTGGTCGTGTTCATCGATGCCTATGCCCCGTGTGACTGAAAGAGGCTCAGCTTTTGTGAATACAGCGGTTCCCGAGTATCCTTTTTTGTCTGCGGAGCACCAGTACTGATGATATCCTTCAAGCGGCACATCGGCCTGACCTTCCTGCATTTTTGTTTCCTGCACGCAGAGCACGTCCGCGTCAGATTCTGCGGCAAAATCCAGAAAGCCTTTTTTCATGGCGGCTCTGATGCCATTGACGTTCCATGATATGAGTTTCATTGAAGGATACCTCCGTAGTGTTGATTCATGTATAAACCGACTTAAACACAAAAAAGAGAAAAATGCTGAAACCCCAGGGGTTTCAGCATTTTGGCGCGCCATTAGGGACTCGAACCCCAAACCTCCGCATTCGTAGTGCGTTACTCTATCCAATTGAGCTAATGGCGCACAGCTCTTTCAAACCTGCCAAATCATTATACACATTAAATGAGATCATTTCAACATTTTTTTATGATGCCATTTAGGACTATTATCGACAAAAGCGGAATGGTATAATCAGTGCAAACAGGGAATGGATACGAGGAGGAAATGCAATGGCTGATTACATTGACAGAATAGCAAACTACGAGGAGATTTTCTGGGTGAATCCGGGGTGCATCCCGGCAGAGGATGAGCCGGAGGATACAGAAAAAATTGTGGATATAGATGATGCGGAAGCGAGACTTTTGAGGTTTGCGCCGTTTATAGAGCGCATGTTTCCGGAGGTCAAGGACGGAATCATTGAATCACCGCTTGCCGAGGTTACAAGCGCTGCGGGACTGACCGGTTTGGCGGATGCTGACGTGAGCGGCAGACTCTTTGTCAAACAGGACTCCCATCTGCCGATATCGGGATCGATAAAGGCGAGAGGAGGAATCTACGAAGTCCTCAAGCTGGCTGAGAAGCTGGCGGTGGAAGCGGGTCATCTCAAGTGGGATCCGCAGACAGGGGAACATGATAACTACGCGAAGCTGGGCGATCCTGAGATGAAGGAGTTCTTCTCCCGTTACAAGGTCGCCGTAGGCTCCACAGGCAATCTGGGGCTCAGTATCGGAATCATCAGCGCAGCCATAGGATTTGAAGTGACGGTGCATATGTCTGCAGACGCCCGCCAGTGGAAGAAGGACATGCTGCGCTCAAAGGGTGTCACTGTTGTTGAATATCCGGATGACTATGAGGCGGCTGTCGCCCAGGGCCGGCGTGAAGCAGAGGCTGATCCGGCTTGTCACTTCGTCGATGATGAAAACTCACTGGATCTCTTCGCCGGGTACTCCGTAGCAGGAAGAAGGCTTAAGAGACAGCTCAGCGAACTCGGCGTGACAGTTGATAAAGACCACAGAATGTATGTATATCTTCCATGCGGAGTGGGCGGCGCGCCGGGCGGCGTGACTTATGGAATCAGGGATGAATTCGGGGAAGGAGCGTACTGCTTCTTCGCAGAACCGACTCATGCTCCATGTATGGCTCTGGGACTGATATCCGGCAAACTGTCGGATATCGCAGTTGGCGATATCGGCATCGATGGCAAGACCGAAGCGGATGGGCTCGCAGTAGGCCGCCCTTCAGGACTCGTTGCAAAAGCAATGCAGACCAGGCTGGCCGGATGCTTTACCGTGGAAGATGAGAAACTCTATCCTTATCTGACCGCGCTGAAGGATGCATCAGGGATATTCATAGAACCGTCAGCCTGCGCCGCGTTTGAAGGGCTGAAGTACATCTGCGGGGGAGAATTCATCCCTCAGCCTGACGAGAACTCCATTCATGTAATTTGGGCGACAGGCGGAAACATGGTCCCGGAGGAAGAAAAAACCGCCTACTACGAGAGAGGTAAGAAATAATGTGTACAGATGAGACGAAAAAGACAGCCATATCAGGGCAGGAGGCGCTGGAGCAGCACGCCCATGATACACTCTACCAGAATAACGTTCTGCAGGAAGACACAATGAACGGCTTGATGAAGGGTGAAATGGGAGGTTGCTCATACGAGGACAGGACGCTGACCTTTGAGTTTCCCGTGCAGAAATGGCAGGCCAACAGAGTCGGCAATATGCACGGAGGGGCAATATGCACAGCCTTTGATCTGACGATTGCAGCTCTGGCGAGATTCTACGCCAGAGAGAACTTCGCGCCAACGATCAACCTCGATGTCAATTATGTCAGGCCGGTCGCGATGGGCGACAAACTGGTGGTTACCGCAAAAGCAACATCCACCGGAAAGCGGATCACCCAGCTGACGGCGGAAGCCCGCATCAAGTCGACCGGCAAGCTGGCGGCGACTGCCTCCTCAATATACATGAATGTTGACACACAGAAGGAACAGCAGAAAAAGAAAAAATCCGGACAATCCGGATATATAAGCAGTCTTATGAATTACAGTGACCGCCTCTAGAGGCGGTCATTTTAACAGGCAAAGCCATTCTGTTCGGTCTGGCGTTATCTATATGAAAATAGTTTTGATGATTACCACCAGGAAAATCAGGATATAGATTACGACCTCAATCAGAAGGATGAGTTTTATCACGGCGCGGATCTTCTGTGATCCCTGACCGTTGAGCTGGGCTCTGAAGTCGCCTTTCATATTCTTAAGAAGAATAAGAAGGACAACAACTCCAAATATTAATGCTATAAATAAAATCAGCATACTAAAACCTCTCAATCATTATTGCATAGTTTATAGTATCAGAATATCGCAGTGCATTCAAGAGAAAAAACGGTTGAATATCTTCATTTATGGGGCTTCAGTCTTTGACACAAATATGGAATTACAGTAAAATAAAAATAAGTATGGGCATTTTGAGGAGGAGAATATGACAGACAGAGAGAACACCGAAATAACAAGGGTAACAACGGATGGACAGGATCTGGCAGAGAAAGCGGCGGACCTTAAGAAAAACGGTGTTACGGATGTTACAGTAGTGGTCAATACATTCAATTATACGAGATACAAGGAATCCAACGGAGGCAAGGAACTCCAGCCTGTTATCGACGGGATCAACAAGGCTATGGATGAGGGCCTGAAGATCAGGCTCGATGTTGGACTGAAGGAAGGTTTCAATGATGATGAGGTCCTGGACTTTCTCCAGCTGACGCTCATGCATAAGTACGATATCGTATTCCTTCCGACAATGGATTATGACAAGATAAAAGCCAAAATGCCCGGTCTCCACAAGATAGACGGGGATTTCGGGGAAGTAGAGATGTACAAGTACGCTGTCGCAAAGGGGCGCATCGGTTTTATGAAGAACTGATAGAAAAGAGATACAGGGGATAAGGAATGCAGGAAGAATTAGTAAAGATGAAAATGGAACTCGCTCAGATTCTGGCGGGTAATAAAACTCTCAAACAGGCTTTGCGCGAGGTCAATAAACTGGACATGATCAAGGCTTCTCTTATCGTACGCAATCCTAAGCATCAGAGCCTGAAGATTGACAGGATACTGGAAGGGGATCTTCCTACGGATGTTGCGGTGGGAGATTTCGTATTCATTGAGAATTACTGTGAATTGGTCAAAACAGCTTACAACAACCTGAATATGGGTAATTCCATGAACGCAGGACTGCTGAAAGCCGCCTACAGGATTCTGGAGGAGGATCCAAACGCAGACTTCAGAAAGGACAGTCCGGTGGTGTTCGCGTTCAGCCATGTTCCGCCTGACTGGCAGGATATCGATGAGAGACTGACAAATTCATTCAGAAGAATATACGCGGGACGCATCGAGAACGATATCGCTGCACGGGCGATGTACATACACAACTGTGTAATCGATGTTTGGCCGTTTGAAGAGTACAATGGGGAACTGGCGATCTTCGCCATGAACTATTATCTGATGGAACAGGGTTTCATGCCGATCGATATGCCGATGGAGAGAAAGGACTATATTGAACTGGTAGCGGCATGTCTTAAAGGCACGAGGGTAGACGAAGAATATGCATTTTTCAGGGATGCTATTGTGGAGAAAATGAAGGGCACGTTACATGCCTGCAGAGGTTACTTATGAGGATAAAACTTGAGAAACAACATTATCAGTGGGGGCTGACGGCTTTTCTCGTCATTCTGTGCTGTTTTATAGTGTTCTTTCTGATTTACAGGATCGACTCAGTCCAACATGTGCTTGGAAAGATCGTCGATGTTATGATGCCGCTGATATACGGAATGGTCATGGCTTATCTGCTGTGTCCGATCTACAACTTCACGGTGTCGAGATCATACACCCTGTTCAACAAGGGAAAGTATAAATTCAAGCATGACCTTACGATTGCCAAGGTAGTGGGTACTATCATATCCCTTGCGATTCTGATTATCGCAATCGCAGGCGTTCTCTGGATGATCATCCCGGGACTGTTCGACAGCATCATGAAAGTAATCGATGCGGTTCCGGCGGCAATGCGCAGTTTCACCCAGTGGGTCGACGTCAAGTTCGCAAATCTGCCCGTTGCCAAGGACTATCTGGATCAGCTGAGTCATAACATAACCGATTATGCTATCGATTTCGCGACGAATACGATTCTGCCGCACTCGGCCAACATGGCTGCGGCGATTTCCGGAACGGTATTCGGCGCCATCGGCTTTGTCATGAATTTTGTAATCGGAATAATTGTATGCGTCTATTTCCTGAACATCAAGGATACACTGGCGGCGCAGGCGAAGAAAATCATAGTCGCCCACTTCAAGGAGAGCACTGCGGAGGAGATCCTCTCCGGTGCCCAGTACACAAACAAGACATTCGGCGGATTCATCAGTGGCAAAATCATAGACTCCATTATCATAGGAATACTGTGCTTCATCATCATGAGCATATTCGGATGGGAGTACAGCCTGCTGATTAGCTGTATCATAGGAATCACGAACATCATCCCGTTCTTCGGACCGTTCATCGGAGCGATACCGTCGGCACTGCTTTTGCTCATGGTCAATCCGATGCACTGTCTGTATTTCATCATACTGGTTATTATTCTGCAGCAGTTCGATGGAAACATATTAGGACCGAAGATCCTGGGAGACAGCACAGGTCTCGACAGTTTCTGGGTACTGTTCGCAGTGCTTGTTGGCGGCGGCCTGTTCGGATTCGTTGGTATGGTGGTAAGCATCCCTGTCTTTGCAGTAATTTACGCTTACTGCGCCAGAGCGCTCAACAGACGTCTTGCCAAGAGAGGATTCTCAACGAACACCCTGGATTACAAGGTCGATAAATACCGTACACGCAAACCACGGGAAAAACGCAAAAAACCAGTGCTCAAAGATCTGGAGGAGGATATTGAGCCAGCAAATGCGTATGTGGAAGATGAGGTCAAAGAAATGACCGACGAGGAGATAAAAAAGGCAGAGGACGAAGGCCATACAATCGTAGAAGCAACACTAGTAGAATATCATAACGACGGAGAAAAGCCGCAGGACAATTCATAACAACACATCAAATGGAAAAAGTCACAGACAGATTAAGAGAAATACTTCAGCCGGAACAGATCATCGAGAATGCGGACATGTCACGGCACACATCATTTAAGGCCGGGGGATGTGCGGATGTTCTGGTGTGCCCATCTGATGCTGAACAGCTTCAGATGGTTCTGGAAGTCATAGCAGATACACCTCATATGATACTCGGGAACGGCTCCAACGTGCTGGTGCGCGACGGCGGCTACAGAGGAATCATAGTCAAGATCGGAGAAGGATTCAACTACATCCGCAGAGAAGGCGATAAACTCATCTGCGGAGCGGGTACGCTCATGTCGGCTGTCGCCAGAAGAGCAGCGTCAGAAGGACTGTCCGGTTTTGAATTTGCGTCCGGCATTCCCGGGAGTATCGGCGGTGCAGTATTCATGAACGCCGGAGCATACGGCGGCGAGACGAAGGACATCCTCGAAGAAGTCCATGTGATATCCGCTGATGGAAGCAGACAGTTCACCATGACGGCGGAGGAACTGCAGATGGGGTACAGACACACTGTACTGCACGAGACGGGCGATGTGGTCACGGAAGTGGTCCTCAAACTGGAAGAGGGCGATGAGACTGCAATCCGGGAAGAGATGTCCGAACTCACGAAAAAACGCAACTCCAAGCAGCCGGTTCAGTACCCGAGCGCCGGCAGCTTTTTCAAGAGACCGGAAGGTTACTTCGCCGGCAAACTGATACAGGACGCGGGATGCAAAGGGCTCTCGGTTGGCGATGCGGAGGTCTCGACACTTCACAGTGGATTCATCATCAATAAGGGCAATGCCACCGCAACAGATATCACCCAGCTCAAGGAACTAGTGCAGGCGCGCGTCATGAATCAGTTCGGAGTCATGCTCGAGCCGGAAGTCAGAATCATCGGCGAAGAGCCTGCGAGTGCTGCCGACGCAGTTTCGGGAGAAGCGGTGGGAACAGTCGATGACTATGTTATGACCTACGATCTGCACACGCATACGACATATTCCCACGGCAAGGGTTCTGTAGAGGATAACGTGAGAGTCGCACTGGACAAGGGTCTGGAATTTGTGGCTATATCCGATCATGGCCCGGGGCATTTGTTCTATGGGATGAACAGAAAAGATTTCCCGAATCTCAGGAATGATATCGACAAGATGACAGTCAAATACCAGAGCATCAATGTCAGGGCCAGCGTGGAGGCGAATATTCTCCATGCGACTCCCGGCAGCAACCACGAAAACGGGCTGGATATCAGGCCTGAGGAATTCGACTTCGTTATCGCAGGATTCCACTTTGGGTGTTTTGGATGCAGTTCCATCCGGAACTGGCTCTGGTCCCACGGGTTCAAGGCCGGCGAGGAGAGCCTCAGAGCATCGAACACCAAGATGGTTACAGATGCGCTCCGCAAGAACAACATCGCCATTCTGGCACATCCCGGCGACAAGGGACCGTTCGATATCCTTGAGATTGCGAAGGTCTGTGCGGAGACGGGCACACTTATTGAAATCAACGGCAGGCATGGACACCTGACGACGGATGAAATAAAAATAGCGATGCAGGTGGAAGATTTGAACTTCGTAATCAGCAGCGACGCCCACACCCCGGACGCAGTAGGCACGTATAAAGAAGCGCTGCAGAGGGCACTGGATGCGGGGCTGGAAGTATCACGTATCGTAAACATAATGGGAGAGTTTTAATGAAGATTATCATCGTCACGGGACTTTCGGGTTCCGGTAAGACACAGGCAATGGATGTGCTCGAGGATTTGGGGTACTATTGCATAGACAATATGCCTCCGTCACTCATAAAGAACTTCCTGGATATGGCGGCGAAAAACAAGGAAATAGAGAAGGCGGCCTTTGGCATTGACGTCAGAGGAGGCAGCCTTTTTGACGACTTGAAAGACGCCCTTGATATGATGAAAAAAGAAGACATGGACTTCAAAATACTCTTCTTCGAGGCCACGGATAAAGTACTTGCCAGAAGATACAATGAGACGAGAAGGGAGCACCCGCTTGCGCATGGGGAAGCTGTTGCAAAGGGCATAAAGCGTGAGAAGAGCCGGCTTGAATCATTGCGTAAGGAAGCAGATGCAATCATAGACACATCTTCGTTCAACAACGCCCAGCTGGCCGCTGAAATCAGCAACATAGTCAGCGAGGGAAAAGATGACAGGACATTCACTGTCAATATCATGTCCTTTGGATACAAGAATGGAATGCCGGTGTCGGCTGATATGGTCTTTGACACCAGATTCCTGCCGAATCCTTTTTATGTTGAGGAACTGAAGCACCTGACCGGAAATGATGTTGCGGTAAGGTCTTATGTCATGGGGCATGAAATCGCCAGGCTGTTCGCCGATGAGGTCAGAGGAATGATCGAGGTGCTGATTCCGTTCTTCAAAAAAGAGGGGAAATTCTCTCTCAGCGTATGTTTTGGCTGCACCGGAGGACACCACAGATCTGTGACTATGGCCAATGTGCTGAATGAACGCCTGGATGCAAAAGGAATCAGAACGACTCTTGAACACAGAGATTTATAGTGTTAGAATATGCAAGGTATAGAATGATTGAAGAATCATATATGATTTTAGAGGAGGATTTTTTGCTATGGAAAAATTGATTATCGCAGCTTGTATCTGCGGCGCAGAAGTTACGAAAGAACATAATCCTGCAGTACCATACACTGTAGAAGAAATCGTAAGAGAAGCGAAGTCAGCCTATGATGCAGGTGCATCCGTTATTCACCTTCACGTAAGAGAAGATGACGGTACGCCGACACAGTCACACGAGAGATTCCAGGAATGCATGGATGCCATCTATGCAGTTTGCCCTGACGTCATCATTCAGCCTTCCACAGGCGGAGCTGTTGGAATGACAGATGAAGAGAGACTGGATTCAACAAACGTTACTCCGACACCGGAGTTCGTAACACTCGACTGCGGAACCTGCAACTTCGGAGGCGACGAGATTTTCGTAAATACTGACAACACGATTATCAACTTTGCAAAGACAATGCAGGAAAAGGGCATGAAGCCGGAGCTGGAATGCTTCGACAAGGGCATGTTGGATATCGTTCTGAAGACAGCAGGCAGAAAGGGATATCTTGATATGCCGATGCACTTCGACTTTGTTCTCGGCGTACAGATGACTGCCACCATCAGAGATCTGGCGTTCTGCGTTGATTCAGTTCCTCCGGGATGCACATGGACAGGCTGCGCTATCGGAAGAGACGCGTTTAAAATCGCTGCGGCTTCCATCATTATGGGCGGTCACTGCAGAATCGGATTTGAAGACAACCTCTACATGGAGAAGGGCGTTCTTGCGAAGAGCAATGGTGAAATGGTCGCCAAAGTCGTTGAGATGGCGAAAATGTTCGGACGTGAAGTCGCAACTCCGGATGAAGCGAGGGAAATCCTGAGCATTCCGCCAAGACAGAAATAAGAGATAAGCAGAGATCAATGTGCCGGGAAGTGCGCTTCCCGGTATATTTTTAACCAGATTAAGGGCACACGGAGAGAGTGTACAACTGTGTAACTAGGGAGATGACATATGTCATATGCATCAGAAACAAAAAATGAACTGGCGAGAATAGAGCCGGAGAAGAAGTGCTGTATGCTCGCGGAAATCGCAGGTTTTATGCGTTTTGCAGGGAGAGTGGGATTCGCCGGAGGCGGTAAATTCCGCATGGTGATGACCACGCCAAATCTGGCTGTCGTCAGGCACTACAGGAAACTGATCCGCGGATATTTCGGCGTGGATACAGATATCGAGGTAGGCAGCGGCGGAAGCGGTTCCCGCGGCCTCAAAGGAGCAAAGGCAAAAGAGTACAGTATCAGGATAGAGCCGGAGAACAACTCTGAGATGATTTTGCGTGAAATGGGAATTCTCATAGTCCGGGAGGGCATGAATACTCTGAGCGACGGTATCTATGAAGGGCTGATCAAGACCAAATGCTGCCGGAAGTCGTACCTTCGGGGGGCATTTCTCGGTGCAGGGACGATCAACAATCCAGAGAGCAGCCACCATCTGGAGATAAGCACATCCTCGGAAATCAATGCAAAGGACCTGAGGAGGCTGATCAACACATTTGTGGATATCAACGCGCGAATTGTCAAAAGAAAAACCGGTTACGGCGTTTATCTCAAAGCTCGTGAGCAGATTGCAGATACTTTGGCAATCATGGGGGCCAGCAAAACATATTTCGACTACCAGGATAAAATCATCAGAAAGGATACGATTGCTGCCGCGCGCAAGATCGAGCAGCTGGACCTTGTCAATATGGATAAGTCGATACAGGCGGCGGAACGTCAGGTATCGGACATCAAAAAGATTGCCGCGAAGCAGGGGCTGGAGAGCCTGTCGCCGAAATTGCGCGAGATCGCAGTGCTGCGGATTGAGAATCCGGACCTCAGCATCGAGGAACTGGGACGGCTTATCTCACCGCCGCTCAGCAAGTCCGGCGTGAACAACAGACTGCGCAGGATCAGCGAGATTGCGAAAGGACTGTAATAGATGGCTGCATAACAAGCATAACACTGGAGAGACACATGGAAAAAGGACAGATTGTTGAACTCACAATTGAAGATATGAGTACAGAAGGCCAGGGAATCGGCAGGACCGCCGACGGCATGGTGATCTTCGCGGTAGGTGCGCTGCCGGGCGATTTGGCAAAAGTCGAACTGACCAAGGTGAAGAAGAATTACGCTTCCGCCCGGGCTGTGGAGATTTTGCATGATTCAGAATTCCGCCGCAGCGAAGAGTGGTGTCCGTATCAGGATGCCTGCGGCGGCTGTCCCTTCGGCGCGCTGGAGTACAGCAAGCAGCTTTCGCTCAAAGAACAGCAGGTGAAGAGCCGCCTGGAGCGTATCGGCGGCATCGAAGTGAACCTGCAGCCGATCATTGGCATGGAGCCTGCGGATGGTGAGGAGGTCGATGGCGCAGGCGCAGATGAGCGGTACCGCAACAAGGCTGTGATGAAGATTTCCACCGGCGGACTCATGACGAAAAAGGGCGGCATCCAGGTGCCGGTCCACGAGCCGAGAATCGGGTTCAGTCCTGCGAAGTCCCACGAGGTGACGGACTGCGCAGACTGCCGCCTGCAGGTGGGCACGGCCATGGCGGCAGCCGAGGCAACGAGGCAGTTCATGGAGGAGGACCATATCTGTTCCTACGATAAGCGCTGGGACAAAGGCCTCATGCGCCAGATGACTGTCCGGACTGCCTTCGGCACCGGAGAAGTCATGGTCATCTACGACATCAACGGCAAAGGCATTCCGAACGCCGCCAAGCTGGTGGAGTATCTGGACGATGCGGTGTATGAAGCCGGCGGATCCCTCGAAAGCGTTGTGATCAGAAACGAAAAAAAGACTGAGACATTAGCAGGTAAAAGCACCATTACCGATGTGGTGGTCATCGAAGATGAAACGGCGGGAGAGGAGGTTGTTCAGCTCGAATTCGAGATTTCAGCCAACTCGTTTTATCAGGTCAATCACGATCAGATGGAGCGACTGTATAGCATCGTGCGCAGGTACTGCACGAAGTCGCGGGAGGAGATCTGCGGCAGCGGCGCAGCAGGTCCGGTCGTGCTGGACCTCTACTGCGGTATCGGGACAATCGGACTTTGCGTGGCGGATATTGCCTCGCATGTGTACGGCATTGAAATCGTCAAAGATGCAGTTACCGACGCCAACAGGAATGCTGTCATCAACGGTATCGTGAATGCAACATACACCTGCGGGAAGGCAGAAGAACTGATTCCGCAGTGGG
>CACYBO010000272.1 GCA_902772685.1 uncultured Eubacteriales bacterium
AACACATTTATGACCAGATCAACTGAATCAGAAATCAGAACAGACATCTGCTCAGCGTGCCATCCGTTCTTTACAGGGACTCAGAAGTTCGCCACAAGAGGCGGAAGAGTTGAGAAGTTCAAGAGCAAGTACGGACTCGAATAATTCACTCAAAACAGCGGAGGTGCTGCAGGTTGCAGCACCTCTTTTGTGTTATAATGACACTTGTTAAAACGACCGGAGGAAGGAAACTTATGAGCTTAAAATTCTGTTCTTTTGCAAGCGGCAGCAGCGGAAACTGCTATCTGATCAAAAGCGATGAAACAGCAGTGCTGATTGACGCGGGAATCTCGGGCAAGAAGATTCTGGAAGGATTGGACCGCACGGATACGCCGCGGGAGATGATCAGCGCTATTCTTGTCACCCATGAACACATCGATCATGTTAAGTCTCTGCCCGTTCTGACGAAGCGAATTCCAGATGTCTCCGTTTATGCCAATGAGGCGACATGGGAACAGATCGAGCGGCCGGTGCCTGACGAACAGAAGGAAGTCTTTACAACGGGGGAAGAGTTTCGCATCGGCGACCTGACCATCCGGTCATTCCCGGTGTCACATGATGCTGCCGAGCCGGTCGGTTTTTCGGTGCTTTTGGATGGGCGGAAAATCAGTGTCTGCACAGACGCCGGATATATCAGTGATGAAATCGTAGCTGAAATCAGCGATGCTGACCTGCTTTTGCTTGAGGCGAACCATGAGAAGGAGATGCTGCTCTTCGGGAAATATCCGTATCCGCTCAAGCAGCGCATTCTGGGGGACGAAGGACATCTGTCAAATCTCCACTGCGGCGAGTGCCTCTGCAGGATCATCAACGGGAATCCGAAGCGGCGTCAGGTGCTTCTCGGTCATCTCAGCCACGAGAACAATACGCCGGAGGTCGCTATGCAGGCGATCATCAACACGCTGGAAGAGGAGAGGATCTTTACCGGAGACGAGCTTCAGATCGAAGTCGCTATGCGTGATCAGATGAGCGATGTGTATGAGCTGTGATTTGCGGAGGTGACGCGGCGTGAATATACGAATAATCGCAGTTGGAAAATTAAAAGAAAAATACTGGCGGGATGCGGTTGCCGAATACGCCAAGAGACTGGGCGCCTATTGCAGCCTTCAGGTTGTTGAGATCAAGGAGAGCCCGCTCCGCGCCAACCCATCCGCAGCGGATGAGGAGGCGGTCAAGACTTCCGAGGGTGAGGATATCCTGCGCCATATTACGAAGAGCGATTATGTTATCACTCTTGAGATCAAGGGGAAGAGGTTTTCCTCTGAACAACTGGCAGAGAAGATGGCGGACCTTGCACTGGAGGGCAAAAGCAATATTGCTTTTGTAATAGGAGGCTCTCTGGGGTTATCCCCTGAGGTCAGCCGGCGGGCAGATCTTAAGCTGAGCTTCTCGGACATGACCTTCCCGCACCAGATGATGCGGGTCATCCTGCTGGAGCAGATTTACAGAAGCTTCAAGATCAACCGCAACGAAACCTACCATAAGTAAGAGAGACAAGAAGCTGCGGGTTCGTCAGATTCTGATAAACGGCTTGTCGCCAACAATGGCAGCGTAACGCGGATATTGCGTCTTGTACAGACTGTTTTCAGGAACACCATCCACGTGCAGAATAGAATAGATCTTTTCGGCACGTGCCAACAGAAAGAAATTGACAAAGGTTTTCAGATAAACGAGATCAGTGGCGTCCGGATTCATGATATGGCCGGTTCCATCGGGGTCGATCGTCTGGAAGCCTCTTTTTTTTGCTTCCTCCATGAAGCGGACGCTGTCGGAGGAAATAACAGCTGGAAGGGATGACTCCGCTGCGCATTCCGATGCCTTCGAAAGGACTTTATCGATGAGCACCTCCTGCATTTCCGCAGGAAGAGGAGTATTGTAATCCGCGTCTTCGAAAGGCCCTAAAGAATTGATGAACCTCGCGTTTATCGCAACATAGCGGTCCGGCATCACAGTCTGCGCGAGGGCATCAAGCACTTTCTCGGCAGGGGAAAACAGTTCCAGAAACAGGTCTCTCCAAACATGCTGCCAATCCGGCACACACATCATTTCGATGATGTTTTTTCCTATGAACCTTCTGCATACATATTGCTGAGAGGGATCCAGTTCAGGGATGTCCTTAAAAGGCGGAAGATACTCTATCATATGAGTTTCCTGCAGGGAGCTTTCAATATCCGACAATTCGGCAGACCACTGCACGCCATTTGGCTGCAGATATTCCCGCAGATCAAAGCCTGCCTGGTGGATCAGATGATAATCAGCACCATTGCATTTGGCAATATAATATAGACCCACAGCGGCCTTTAGCCGGTCTGTGATTCCGTTGTGACTGTTGTGTTCATCGATTATGAAGAAGAGACCGTTGTGTGTATGTTTCATATAGAGATTGCTCCTGTTTTTCGTGTTCTATTCTATTATACTTGCTCCTCCATCTTATGAACAGCGGCAAATTGTCTGACAAATTCAGGTTGTCAAAAACGCCGCACAGGCGGTATACTGAAATTGTCTTATGAGAGGTAAAACCCATGCCTAAGGTTAGCGTGATCGTTCCGGTCTATAAGAGCGAATTATACATCGGTGAATGTGTTGATAGCATCCTGGCACAGCGTTATCAGGACTATGAACTGATTCTTGTAGATGACGGAAGCCCGGACAGATGCGGGGAAATAATAGATGAATATGCTGCGCGCGACGGAAGGATCAGAGTTGTTCATCAGGAAAACGGGGGACCCGCGGCAGCGAGAAATACAGGACTGGATATCGCCTCCGGCGAGTATGTTTATTTTGCAGACAGCGATGACATTCTGGACCCGCAACTGTTGGAAACAGTGATTCCGAAAATTGAACAGGGCTACGATATGGTCGTGTTC
>CACYBO010000273.1 GCA_902772685.1 uncultured Eubacteriales bacterium
ACTACCCCGACCTACGGCTGACGCCTAAGAGGTCGGAGCTTGTAACTGCCCTGTGGTACAGCGGATATCTCCTCCCACATTTTGTCGATTGGCATTGCTGCCAAAGGTGGCGTTACATCAAGGCACGTTGACTCGTACCTGTGCCGGAGAGTTTACTCCCCGGCAACTGCATCCGGTACTTAATAACAGTTTTATTCCCATGCGATGCAGATTCATTGCTGCTATACGGTCGTCGTTGGATCTGTAGCCGCAGCTCCTGCAGCAGAACAGATGCTTCTTCTTGTCCCGGTTCGCCTTTTCCCTGTGGCCGCATATCGGGCAGGTCTGACTCGTGTAGGCGGGATCGACTTTTACCACGAGCTGATGATTTCTCTGAGCCTTGTAGATAAGCTTCTGCTCGAGATCATAGTAAGGCCATGATGCGGAGACATACCGGTCATGTACCCTGACGCGTTCCGTAGCGGAGCGGATGCCGGTAAGATCCTCAAGAACAAACATCGTGTTAAGCGAGTTGCCGTCGTTATTATCGGTATTGATCTCTGTGCACGCATTGCTGATGCGGTGATTCACATCGAGAGCGAACATCGTGTTAAGCGCCTGACTGTCGTTATTACCGGTATCGATCTCAGTGAGTGCCTTGCTGATGCGGTGATTCACATCATGTATCCAACGGTTTTCTCGCTGACCGATTGCTTTCAGACGTCTTCTTGAGGACGGCGTGCCGACCCTCTGGAGTTCGCTTCTCTTGAGCTTGTAGTGCGCGCGCTTCTGTTTCACGGTCTTGCCGTCATAGAACCTGGTCTTTCCTGCGGAATCATAAGTAGTGGCGAGGAAGCGAATCCCCCTGTCCACGCCTACGACGTTGTTGACATCCTCCGGCCGGAGTTCCTCGACCTCACGGGTGACGGGGATATGCAGGAAGAACTTCCCGTGCTTATACACGAGCTTCGCGGTGCCGTACACGCAGCCTTCAGCTAAGTGCCGCTTCATCCCGCTGCTGTAGAACGGCACTTTAATGCGGCCGGCCAGCGTGTTCACAGAGAAGCGATCCTTATCTTCGTTCAGGGAATAATCCCGGTTCCAGACGAGATCCAGCTGAGGAGCCCTGAACC
This sequence comes from uncultured Eubacteriales bacterium, assembly GCA_902772685.1. Lineage (GTDB taxonomy): Bacteria > Bacillota > Clostridia > Peptostreptococcales > Anaerovoracaceae > Lentihominibacter. Next base: position 1,113 of record CACYBO010000273.1, read on the forward strand.
TGGGCATGATCCACTTGTGCTGACTCGTTTTGATCGCCTTGTACGCCGCGCGCACTGTACGGATACAGGATTGCGCCATCTGGGCGCGCATGCCGAAGCGTGCGCGGATCTCATAGTACATATCCTTCTGGATATGGGCGGCAGCGAGGTCGCGGGTCCGGAAGACATGCTCAGCCACATAGCTGCAGGCGTCGGCAAACGCCTTCATGGTGGAATACAGCAATTCCTTCTGCTCGTCGCTGACCATGATCTGGAACTTGGCGGTAAGAGTCTGTTCCATAGTTGTTTCACCTCCTTCTCTATTTGAGTCTCCATATGCTGTTACGTACAGGGAGCAGAAAGAACAACAGCATTCCTCAAATTGACCCCAAATAATGGCGTGTTGCGTCTTTATGCTGTCCTGATTTCAGGCTATCAAAGAAACTGTCCCAAAAACCGGACTGTATTCTGTGGTTAGTTACTATTCACAGTGTCAACAGGCTTGTTCGCTCTGATTGAGAGCCCAAGAGAAATTGCGATTTTTCCTGATTTTTCAATGGTTTTTTGCGATTTTCTCTTGACTTAAGCATACTTATGTGTTATAATATACGCATAAGTAAAGGGGGCTTTCAAATGAGCATCGTATACCAAACTGATAAGCGTTCCGGCATCACTTACGCCTACGAAAACACGGCTTATTATGACAAAGAAACGAAGAAATCCAGATCCAAACGTACGCTTATTGGAAGAGTCGATCCGGAGACCAAGGAGATCGTTCCCACTGACGGACGGTGTAAGCGACTGAGTCCGACCTATGTTGACGACGGCTCCTACCAGATGCCAAAAACACTCAAGGAATGCAAAGAGGAGATTCGGAGGCTTCTTAAAGAAAACGAAGCATTGAAAGAACAGCTCGCCAAGCTATCCAAATAGCGAACTCCCACACTGAGGTTTTCAGCATGAATCTGGCGGAAGCTTATGCGCTGAAAAAACGGGAGTGCTCGGATCTGCAGCGCGAGAACCAGAGTCTTCAAGATATTATTAACGGCCTTCTCGCGGGTACCTATACTGATCCTGAGAAGATTGCGCATCTGGCCAAGATTACCCGTCTGACCAGAGAACTGCGTGAAAAAGAACGGATTATTGAACGGTATCGTATTCTGTATGATGACGCGAAGAAGAGGCTGTCTGATCTTGCCTATGAGTACTCTGTTCTTGATGAAAAGAACCGCATTCAACAGTGGCAGATCGACTGCCTGCAGGGAAAATCCAGCGACAGATCCAGAACCGCGAAAGAAGAAGCCGATGCGAAGATAAAGGCTTTATCGGACACGGTTGCGAAGCTGTCCTCCCTTCTTGACAGGGACGGTACAAATACCGGCACTCCGACGTCACAAACGGCGCTGAACAAGAAGAAAGTCATTCCGAACTCCAGGGAGAAAACCGGAAGATCCAGAGGCGGCCAGCCGGGTCACAAAAAGCATGTTATGCCGGCTTTTTCTGATGATGAACTGACAGAAACGGTCATACACGAAATGGCTACATGTCCGGAGTGCGGCGGGACACTGACTGAGGTGGATGAGACCCCAAAAGATGAGCTCGATTATGAGGTTATCGTCAAGAAGAAGCGTCACATCTTCAAACGATATGTCTGCGATTTGTGCGGGAAAGTCGTCCGAACGGCGGATCCGCATTTGAGGGCCGAGAACCAGTACGGGCCAAACATTCAGGCGACAGCACTGGCACTGATGGATGTCGGCTTCGTCAGCTTAAACAGAACCAGGTCCCTGCTCGGCGGATTGCTTCCCGGCTCGGTTCCAATAAGCGAAGGGTATCTTGCGAAGCTGCAGAAACGGCACGCCGGCAATCTGGAAGCCTTTACCGAAGAAGTCCGGTGCGCATGTATTGAGGCAGATATCCTCTATTGGGACGAAACCGTAGTATTCGTTGATACAGCCAGGGCCTGCATTAGATTCTATGGGAATGAACAGATCGCGCTGTATACCGCTCATATGAAAAAGGATCTCAAGGGCATTATTGAAGACGACGTGCTTCCTTGTCTTTCGCCGGCAACCACTGTCATGCATGACCACAATCTGGTCAATTACAACGACAGCTTCCGCTTCAAAAACATTGAATGCCTGCAACACCTGGAACGTGATCTTACAAAGATTTGGGATTCATCCCATCACGAATGGGCCGCTTCGTTAAAGAAGCTGATTATGACCACGATACACGACCGAAAGAATTTGATAGCTTCCGGTGTTGACCATTTTGACAGCAGCACAGTAGTGGATTTCATGAATCGCTATGACAGCTTGCTGAAGTCCGGTTACAAGGAATACTTCAAATCTCCCAAAGCTTTCTACAGCCGGGAAGAAAACGCGCTGCTGGTCCGTCTGGAAAGGTATCGTGAGAACTACACCGAGTGGGTGCGGAATTTCTCTGTTCCGACAACCAACAATCTTGCGGAGAGATCTTTGCGATTCATTAAGAGTAAGAGCAAAATCTCAGGACAGTTCCAAAACATTGAGTTCGCCAAACACTTTGCTGCATTGCAAACATATATTGAGACCTGTAAGCGGCATAACGTCAACCAATATGATGCTATGCTTCGGTTGACCAGAGGTGTTCCATATTCGTTGTTGGAACTTCGTGCCCTTTACAGCGAATAATGAGCGTTGCCTGCGCGGCAATGCCAATCATTTGTCCGCAGATTTATCTGTGAATGGTAACTGTGGTTGCGAGCATTTTTTGAGAAACATGGCAGAATGCGAGCACAGCGGACGGGGCAACGACAGTGGTCTCTGCTGCTTTTCTGATCGTTTATGCTCAACAGGTTACCGAACGGAAGAAGGTTCGGGCAAGGTTTATTTCGGTACAAGGAGGAAGCGCATTCCTCCCCCGCCTGCAGAGGCGGGGGTATCCTGCGCGAATTATGATGAAGCTTTCCGCGCTCGGAATGGGCTGCATGCGTCTGCCCGTCGGGGCGGGCGGCTACACCGACATCGACCGCGAGCAGGTGCGCGACATGATCGCGCT
>CACYBO010000274.1 GCA_902772685.1 uncultured Eubacteriales bacterium
GCGGGGCTGTTACACCTTACTCGCTTTCCAGGCGAGCTCCTTAGCCACTCGGTCAATCCTCCAAGCCGCTTACCTAATATAACAAATTATTGCGTTCGTTTCAAGTGGAATATTCCCATTCGCGTTCTTAAGTGAACCCTACTCCTGCTCCGGGAACTCATGAGTCCACGTTTCTTCACCGCTGGCGTTGAAGATGTGAACTGTACCGGTGATACCGGTGATGCCGGTCTGTGTCTCCAGATCGGCGATGGCCTTTTCAAAGCCCGGCTTCAGCACCTTTGCGTTCTTGCCAAAAGCTTCGACCAGTGCTTTTTCGTCGGAATCATCAATTGGCTCTTTGAACTTGTAGGTAATATCAAAACTGTCGCCCGAAAAGCTTACTTCTGAGCTCATGCCCTCGGGCGTTTTGATGTTCTCCTGAATGGTCTTCACCATATCGGGATTGTCAGCGGCAATGTCTTCTAGCGTTGCGGTGATCTGCTGTCCGCATCCCCCGAGCAAAAGCATCACCGCCGCAATTGACATCATTATCGTTGTTATCCAAATCTTTCTCATCTCTTGTTACCCCTATTCTCCCGCGCCGCAGATTCATTTCTGCAGCGGTATTACTTCACGCTATCCTCTACTGCGTTTATCATGTCCGGAATCTCAATTACGCCTTTGTGACGAATCGGCTTCGTGTCCAGATCCTTCAGCGCCTTCGGTACGCGCACGCCGGTCTTGTCAGCAACTGCGCGGATGTATCCGAATCCGTCTTCTTCCGGGGCCAGGCCGATTGATTTTGCAACACTTTCTGCGAACTTGTAGGCGCTCGCTGTAGACGCGATCAGCGTCGGCGTCTCATCGCCGGTCGCCTTGACATAGTCGCGGTAGACTTTGTAACCGACTGCTGTGTGCGTGTCGATGAGATAATTCTCTTCTCTGTACATGGCACCAATTGTAGCATTCGTTTCCTCGACAGTCGCCGTACCGCCCCAGAACTTCTTCATGCCCCCACGGATCTGCGGGCTGACTTCATAGCGCTGTTCCTTCTCAAGGGACTCCATCAGACCGCGGATTTCTTCGCCGTCGTTTCCGGCAAGATGAAAGAGCAGCCTCTCCAGATTGCTGGAAATCAGGATGTCCATGGACGGTGAGTTCGTCAGGTAGAATTCTCTGTTTGTATTGTAAATGCCTGTGTCAAAGAAATCCGTGAGTACGCGGTTCTTGTTGGAAGCACAGATGAACCGGTTCACCGGAATGCCCATCTCGCCTGCGTAGTAAGCAGCGAGAATATTTCCGAAATTGCCCGTCGGGACGCAGATGTTCACCGGATCTCCGGCCGCCACTACGCCTCTTTCGACAAGCTTCAGATAACCCCATACATAGTACGCAACCTGCGGTACAAGACGTCCGATGTTGATGGAATTGGCGCTGCTGAGTTTGCATCCCATTCCCGCCAGTTTTTCTGCAAAAGCATCATCGTTGAAGATCTTCTTCACGCCTGTCTGTGCATCATCAAAGTTTCCTTCGATAGCAAACACGTGGGTATTCTCACCTTCCTGAGTGATCATCTGGCGCTCCTGCACCTGGCTGACGCCTTTATTCGGGAAGAACACGATGATCTCTGTTCCCGGTACATCTGCAAATCCCTCCAGTGCAGCTTTGCCGGTATCCCCGGATGTCGCCGTCAGAATGCAGATCTTCTTGTCTTCGTTCTCTTTTTTTGTTGCCGTGGTCAGCAGATACGGCAAAATGCTCAGCGCCATGTCTTTGAACGCCGCGGTCTTACCGTGGTAAAGTTCAAGGAAATATGCCCCTCCTGCCTTTGTAACAGGAACGATTTCCTTCTCTTCAAACTTGCTGTCGTACGCACCGTCTGTGCAGTACTTCATCTCTTCATCCGTGTAATCGTCGAAGAATGTCTTTATTATTTCAAAGGCAACCTGCTTGTACGTCATGCCGGTCATCTCTTCGATCGGTTTCGGGAGCGCCGGCACTTCCTGCGGCACATAAAGTCCGCGGTCCTCTGCGATTCCCTGGATGACCGCCTGTGCGGCCGTCTTATACTCTTTGCTGCCTCTGGTACTTTCGTACATAATCATTTGGTCTGAACTCCTTCTGTTATTCTTACTATGTCATCCACATCGGCGAGGGCGCCTTTGCCTGTTGTTCCGCAGGCCAGATGTGATTCCTTCGGCTCGATGAACTGGTAACCGAGTCCCTTGAGTTTCTCGATGTTCTCCTGAACGATCGGATTCTCATACATGTTCGTATTCATCGCCGGCGCAATGATGATCTTCGCCTGATTGGCCGCTGCCATCGTTACTGCAGTCAGCAGATCATCAGCAATGCCATTTGCAATCTTCCCGATAATATTCGCTGTTGCCGGTGCGATCAGCACAACATCAGCGTTGCCCGCCAGATCGATATGCTTGACGATGGTCGGGTCATATTCCTCAAAC
>CACYBO010000275.1 GCA_902772685.1 uncultured Eubacteriales bacterium
CTTCGCTGTCATGCTGCAGAAGAATAAAAACGAATGGATCATGCAGGACGAAAACAAGATCGCACGTCTGGTAACAGACTTTTTCGTTAACAGGATCTTTGGGGCCAATCAGACATTTGCCAGCAAGACCATCACTCAGTTCCTGGAGGACAAATATGGAACGAACCAGATTCCGGTGATCGCAGAAAACGTATACAACGAATTCATGACCACCCTGGCAGGAAGGGCTGCCCCTCTGTTCCCCTTTAGTCAGTCAGTAATGACGAAACTTGACCAGCCGGGAAGCAGAGCATATGTGTCTGTTCCGGATACATCTGAAGCCATCAAACAGGGCGCAGCGAAACTCGAGGAAGAAACAGGTGGAAAGGAGATCGCCTATCTGGTGAATGCCAGTGCACTGACCGATCGGATCTACGCCATGAACTGCACTTTGGCATTCCCCTTGGGTTCCTATGGATATGGCGGTCAGTATGGCGGACAGTATTTCAATTATGCCATTTCTCAGCTGGGAAAACATTATTACGAAGGCAGAGGCGGATCGAAGTGGTTCAATAACTGGAAGGAGCTGCAGGCGATCGAGCCTTACAGCGCTCATGAAGATGAGCTGAAAGCAGGGATCTGTCCGAAATCACTGGTTGATTTATACGATGATTCTCAGGGGTTATATGAAAAGGCACAGAAATATGGACTGCTGAAAGGAAATGACGTGTATCTACTTACAGATGAAACCAAACGTCGACTTGAGGGGATAAAAACGGACGTGCTTCGCTCAAAAAACCGTGCGGAGAATGAAGTTACAAATAGAATCCCGATTCTACGTGAAGCCATCGGCCTTCTGGATCAGTTGTTGAAGAGCATTGAAACAGAACCGTGCGATTACCATATATCGTCAATAGGAAGCCAGCATGAAGATGATCAGGAAAGGATCAGGAAAGACATTTTCTTCTCATCGCCTGCAATTCAGAATATGATCCGCGAACAGTTGAAGCTGATTGATTCCATTAACGAGCTTCGCACAGAGCTAGAAGGCAAGGTGGGACAGGCGAAATCGGCAGATCAGGATTTAAAGGAGTATTGTAATGCTCTGTTCACCGGAGTGTTCACATATGCAGGGACGATGATTTCCTATGAGAAGAAGGAATTTGGTGTGTCAACGGTCATGGAACTGTCCAAACTTGATAACGAGTTGTTCCCATATTGCAACATCCCCCTGTATCAGGCTTACCGCACGTACAAAGAGATGGACCAGGACACCCGTGATGCCATCGAAGAAGCGGCGAAAGCAGAACTGCAGAGCGGGTCGGAGAGATTGATGACAACTATGAAGAAGTACAAAGATCTGTTGACTGATGACTTCAATGGGCGGTTCCAAATGTCAGCCGATTCATATCCGGAAGTGTACGAAGAAGCGACAAAGTTTATTAAAAAATTAAACATTGAATTCAGATCGCTTGCTGCGGTGCTGAACGTATGAGGCAGTCATGAATATACAAAATGTAATTGATTATTCGAAAGAACAGATCGAGCGAAGTGAAGAAATAAGATTCCACCACATGGAAGAGTTTGTTGCGGAGAAAGCCCGCAATCCCATTCTGGTAGTGTATGCAGGCCGCAAAGCGGCAGAGAATATGCATGACGCTGTTCACCGACAGATTGCCAGGATCTGGACTCCATATAGAAATATCATTCCTTTTTGTATCATCAAAGAGAGCGGGGAAGGCGATGCAGCCTTCTCTGGTCTTGATGGATCGGAGTGGACTCAGGAAATACTTAACGTTACTCTTAACAACCTGTTCAGTGACGCCCAGCATTATATGGGATACCGACACTTGAATGTGTATTACATTCTGGACACAACACCTCTGGCGACAGCAGAAGATGTGAAGAAACAGATGGATCTTATTATTGCGTCAAAAGAACGGATCCCATCTGGCGAACAGAGAACAGCGGTATTGTTGCTGCTGGATGAGAGCATGGGGAGAGAACAGTTCGCGCTTTCCGTAAAGAATTTGCTTGCCTCAGAATGCTTTTCAGATGAGGGGTATCCGGAGTTTGTCAGAAGCATCGATAAATTGTTCATCGTTGGGAACCGGAGCTCAAGCGGAGAAGTCATGTCCGGACATCAGGACTGGGGCCGAATTGTTGGTGATCTTATTGCTCTGACCAGCAGGGAAGATGGACAAAATATTGGCATTCTCCAGAGTTCCGGAATAAAAACCGTTGGATTTGCTGTTGAGAAGAAGCCAACTGCCAGTATTGCAACAACGGTAGCAACAAAAGTTTTTAATGAGATAGGTAGAGAACTGCAGAGATTGCCGGAGCGGGCCATCGACATCAATGCGGTGAGAGAACGTTTGGGTGCAATTAGCGGTCAGGGGTTTGAACCGATCCGTCAGATGGTTACTATGTCAGTAGATTTGCTGCCGAACGAAGAACACCTGCAGCATTTCCCGCGAAGAGACTCCAATGATCACGGCATTCTGGCTGATATGCCGGTAAGAGAGTTCAATGAACTGACACTGGGTGCCTGGAATGCTTTTCTTGATGGTATTGTTGCGGAAGTAAGCCGCATGATGACCGGCGATTCTGTTCAAGCAGATCAGTGGAAAGGCTGGTATCGCGACTACCTCAACTCACGGTTCAGTGTATATGAGTTGATTGGAGTTGCTCAAAAAAGGGAGACTCTGGTCAATATGTTTGCCAATAGTATGATTGTCGCTGATACCGAGCCGGTAATACGTTCTCTTGAAAGATCACTAGCCCAGCGTCTTCTTCAGAATCGAAATATCCTTGACCTGCTTGTTGATGGTATCGTCGAATTCGGGAAAAACGGCAGTGAAGGGATTCGCCGTTGGCAGGAGACGATGACTTCAATGAGAGATGTTGTTGTCGGAGATGTTTCGGGAACTAACGTTGAAGAATACTATGGTCAATTGACAAGAGAGTATTTTATCTCCAAGAAGGAAGAAATTCGGAGAGAACTGGATCAGGCTGACGAGGAGTATGAAATCGAGGCAATGGTGTGCAATGCCTGTGAGGGTATTATTTCCAGCAATTCAATTTTTGGCGCTGCATTTGAAGAGGAAATGTCGAGACGAATCGGCAATCAGGCCGATTTGGAGCGTGTACAGGATGACGTACGGCGCAAGCTGACCGGAGATAATGTGAAGATATGGTTTTCTACAACAGGAGCTGCTATCGGCAATCCGGGCACAGAGGATTCCATAGTTCTAGTAAGACCGGGATCTGAGCTGAACAGGTATCTTAAAATGCATCTGGAGCCAGGCGTACACTTCTTTGCGTCTCAGAACGGCGATTCCGCGGAGACTATACAGATACTGAACGTGGAAAAGAGACACTTGCTTTAGATAGGAGAGATGACAATGATTGAACTTGCTGAATTCGACGTTAACTGTTATGTTACAAGCGTTTTTTCAGATGGAGAGCACGAGAAGCTCGAATGGACGTCCGGCCCTGGAACAGGGGCGATGGTCATTCGGTGTCCATATAAGGTGTATCCCTTTGATCAGCTCCCTGAACTGATTGAGAAAATCAGTTCAACGGAATTGATTCCCGGCCGTTTTAACGAGATTATGGGATGTGGCGGAGAGCGGTTTGCAGTACGGATCCTTAGTCCGGAAGATAGAATCAGAGAGGCGGGCTGCAGAAATGTACCCAGCGCGTTCAGTTATGTTGTTTTGGCTTTTAAGGGGAAAGACAACGGGGGAACGGTGTATCTGCCCGGTACGAACCCAGATCCGGAATATGGAAGAAAGCAACAGTTAGTCGATGTTCCGGTGGTGGTGAGGCTCACTTACAGCAGGGAGGTCGAAAGACAAAGGAAACTGTTTAGAGGGGAAACTGAACGGTAC
>CACYBO010000276.1 GCA_902772685.1 uncultured Eubacteriales bacterium
ACCTTCGCACTGGCCTGTGCCTGTATCTGGAACGGCGTATTCAATTCCATTCAGGTGGTCTGTCGTGAACGGGATATCGTCAAGAGAGAACACCGCAGCGGACTGCATATTTCCTCGTACGTGATAGCCCATATGATGTACCAGCTGATGCTTTGCATCCTGCAGACGCTCGTTACACTTCTCATCTGTGCGATCGTCAACGTGCATTTCCCTGAGACAGGGACCATAACATCTTCAGGTGTGGTCGATCTGGGAATCACTTTACTGATCATCACCTTTGCGGCCGATGTTCTGGGACTGATGGCTTCATCTATCGTCAGAACCACTACGACAGCTATGACGATCGTTCCGTTCCTGCTCATTTTTCAGCTGATTTTTTCAGGGAACTTCTTTGCTCTGGGCAGGGCGGACTTTGTAAAGTATTTTACCATCTCCCACTGGGGTATGGACGGTATGTGCGTTATCGGGCAATACAATAGCCTGCCCATGACAACGCTATGGAAAACAATGGTCCGGGTTCAGGACGTTACCATCATGGACGGGCATCCGATCCGGGAGATTGTGCAGTATATGAGAGAAAACGATATGGTCGACTCTTTTAAGATCTGGTCCAGAGCACAATCCGGGAATCCTGCCTATGAATCCACGCCCGAGAATGCGTGGCTTTGCTGGGGGGCGCTCCTGCTGATGATTGTAATCTTTGCTGTTGTATCCGTCATCGCGCTGCAGCTCATCGACAAGGATAAGAGGTAATAGATTTGGAAAGAAAAAAACTGATTATTGCGATCATAGCCATGGCATGCCTGGTGATAGTGGGTCTGATTTTGATCGTGGCCTGTCAGGGTCCGAGAGTCACCGGAGTAAAATCCCTGGTTGCGGCAAATGTGAAAGCACAGTCCAAAGTGAACAACTATCACATGGACGGAACGGTGAAAATGGATATCACACTTGACCCCAGTGAGTCCGGCCTGGTGGAGGACCTCCTGGAAAAGGCGGACGTGAAACTGCCGGTGAAGATGACGATAGATACCAATGCAGGGAGAGAATCGGCGCATATCACAACGGATGCCAGTGTAAAGATCTTCGGAAAGACTGTTCCCGTAAAGACCGCAGAAGTATATCTGGACATAAAGAACACGGTGGCTTATACAAAGACCGGCGAATCCACAAAATGGAAGCAGTCGGGCGACGAAGAAACGCAGCTGGAATTCAAAGATCTGGCGGGAGGCTTAGCCATAGTGGGGAAGACCGTTCTGGAGAATGCGACATTCAAAGAATCCGAGGAATACTATTCTCTTATCATGCCGGCGGAAAAAGCGGGTGATCTTGTCGCAAGTATGCATTTGCTTGACCGTGTAGATCTGGGAATCGGTGATGTGCGCGATATTACCGTTGAGGGAGGAAAAATCGTATACAACGTTGACAAAAAGACGCTTCTGGTGTCCTCCGTCGAGTTGAAGGATGTGGATATCCGGGGCAAGGGAACCTATAACGGAGTATCTGCAGATCTGACATTTCCTACAAACGGAACACTTCGTTTCAGCCGGTATAATGAACTGAAAGACTCAGAGTATCTCATACCTGAGGAAATACTGACGGCGGGATCGGGAAAAGATTAGTCCCCGCTGACGAGATCCTGCAGGACGGTGTTGGCGACAGAGCCGCCGACTTCTGAACCGTATCCGCTGTCTTCTACAAGCACGACGAAGGCATAAGGATTGTCTTCGTCGTTTAAGAACCCGACGAACCAGGCGTTAGGATTATCCTGTCCCTGGACTTCAGCCGTTCCGGATTTGGCACAGAGCGCAAGACCGGGGAACGCGTTTTCGCCGCCGTAGTGGCTCTCAACATTGTTGCGCATCATCCCAGTGAGTGACTCTGCCGTCTCTTCGTCGATCATATCTTCAGTCTTCAAAGCAGAAGCCGCCGCGTCGATTTTTTCGGAGACAATGTTGGACGGCTTGATAATAGTAGGCATGACTGCAGTGCCGCCGTTCGCGATGGCTCCCATATACACCATCATCGAACAAGGGTTGACCATATCATGCCACTGACCGATTCCAGTCCAGGCCAGATTGACTCCGCCTTCCGGATAGTCGAATGTGCCTGCTTTTGTTATCATACCGTCTATATCGTAGCTTCGATCCAGTCCGGCCTTATGGACATATTTCTTCAGAGTTTTGCCGCCGATCTTTTCGGAGAGTCTGGCAAAATAGCAGTTGCAGGAAACCTCCAATGCTTTCTTAAGAGCGACCGTCCCGTGAGCATCAAGGTCCGTCACTTCATCTCCGTGACTGTAATCGATGCTGCCGGTGCAGTCGACTTCATAACTGTAGGCGTCATCCTGTGTCTCAATGGACGCCGCCGCGGTAACCAGCTTGAATGTGGAACCCGGCGCAAAGGTGGACGAGATGAAGCGGTTGATATACGAGCCTTCCGGAATTGTTGAAGGCGGATCATCCGGGTCATAGGACGGAGTGCTCACCATGCAGACGAGCTCTCCCGTAAGGTAGTTGTAAACGCCAACAGTGCCTTTGCGTCCGGAGAGCGCCTGGTACGCAGTCGCGCAGATATCCGCGTCCAAAGTAAGGGAGACATCTTCCCCGTCATTGTTGAGGGAATAAATGCCGTTGATGAAATCGAAACCGATGAGCCTGTCGAGAAATATCCTGTTGGCTCCGGTTGCAATATTGTTGTCTTTGTCGCCCGTAATGTGCATGCAGGCAGAGCGGATGTCCGAGTCCTCATTGAAGATCATTCCATCGGAAGTGTTCCGCATGAGAAGGGCGCCGTCGGTATCATAGAGGGCTCCCTTCGCCAGATCGCCGTCTGCGTAAACGTCGCGGTTTCCTTCATATACGGCCCAGGTTCCGCCCTCCTGCCAGTCTTCATATATGAAGTAGCACAGACCGGCAAGCAGAATGAGTCCGAACAGGAGGCACATCAAAGCACGTTTTTCAATTTTCTTCATCGCTTGCCTCCCTTCCTGTCATCTGTGAATAATCCGTTGTCACCGAATATATCGTCAAGCGTCAGAGGGCCATCCTCATCGGCCTTTGCTTTTTTCTTCTGTTCAGGTGGATTGAACTTTCCGAAGAAATCTTCGTCACTGACTTCTGTATATCTTACCGCCTTAGGATGCTTCGGATCCTCCTTGCGGACGCCAGGCGTCGC
>CACYBO010000277.1 GCA_902772685.1 uncultured Eubacteriales bacterium
CAGAACGGCCAATGAAAAGGCTGGTGGAACGGTTATAAGTATTCGAAACTACCAGAACTACCAGGCGTTGCAGAACGACGAACAAAACGGCAATCGAAACGAAAAGCGAGAACATAAGAACAAAGATATAGCCAGAGCGCCTGGAGGCGCTTCTGGGCAAGTAGAAGTTATCGAACCGAAACTTGGAGAACCGGTTATTACATGGGAGGATTGATCATGCGAACAGACACAGCAAGAATCATAGTCGGGATGTGGCTCTCAGGAAAACATCTCGAGGACATCAAGGAGATTCCGCCTACAGAGTTCGGAGAGCTGGAACATGTGGTGGCAGCATTAAGAACAGGAGAGACTGATCTTTTAAAAATCGCCAGAATGGCAGGCGTGTCTCCGGGGGCAATCGTAAGTATGACGCGTGACACGACAGACATTTTCTACGGGTTGGCGATGATGGACCTGCTGAAGACACGCCGCATCGAGAGACTGGCAGAACATCCAGATGCAAGTCCGGATGAGATTGTGAGACTTCTTGAGCCGGAGCGCAGACTTGGCGTATATGGCTTGCCGAAATCTGACATGACAGAGACGGTGCGGAATTACTATGAAGCGTTGAGCAATCGTAAGAACGCTGCAAAGGTCTGTACAGGAATCAAACAACTAGATGATCTGACAGGTGGCATCATCCCGGGAACTCTGACCGCGATTGGAGGAAGACCGGGAACGGGAAAAAGTGCATTCTGCTTACAGACAGCTGTAAATGTTGCAAAGCATGGACACAGAGTTTTGTTCTTCTCACTGGAAATGAATGAGGAACAGAACATGGACAGGTTAATTATGATGTTCAGCAAAGGAATAGACAACAAGGATCTGAGGGACGGGAATCTGTCGGAAGAACAGATGAAAGAGATCCATACAGTTGGCAATGCGATTTGCAAAAGGATTGCGCCAAACATCTCATTCTATCAGACGAACGATTTGAATACTATCGAGGCGATCATTGACAGAGATCGACCGACATTAGTGATAATAGATCAGCTCTCCCAGCTGTCGGACAAGACGGTTCGCTTTTCTGATATTCGCGGTCGTTTCGTTCACATGACACAGGCACTCAAGCGGATATCGCTGAACTACAATACAGCAATCTGGTTAGCCTGTCAGCTGAGCAGAGAGGCTCCGAAGGCATCAAAGCCAACGATGGATTACTTTAAAGAATCCGGCAGCATTGAAGAGGACAGCGATGTAGCAGTTATTCTGTATCGCGATGACCGTACGGGACAATACAGTGGACTCAACGGAAACAGAATAGTCAACGTTACAATGCCCAAACAGCGCCAGGGTAGTGAAGGAGACTTCAAGTTGCAGTTCATCGTCAAGCGGTTCTCGTTTGTTGAACTGAACGAAATGTTGACAGAGGAAGCCATTGAAAAGCAGGAGAAGATTGACTTCTAAATTTGACGTAATCAAGGGGTAAGGTGATTATTCGAGATGGACAGCATAACCAACTATGAGGATCTGGCAAATGCTATCATTTTGGAGGCCGTAGATAATTACCGCATGGTCGTTAAATGTCTCCGCCTGAATCCCAGTAATAGAGAATTGATCGCGGAACGTGAAGAAATCGAGGATTTTTTCCGTAGCCCGTGGTTCAGTTCGTTGACAAATGTGAATGGAAAGAAACTGATCATAGTTCTTAATATGGAGGTGAAGTGCCGATGACAGCGAAAGAATACTTAAGTCAGGCTAAATTCCTGGATACTGTTATCAATAGCCATATGCGGGAAGTAGAATATTGGAGAGAACTCTCCATGAAATTATCGGGGTGCACCTTTGAAGAACGAATCAGCGTATCGACCCCTCCGACGGACGCATCCTTTGTAGATTGTATCGCGAAGATGAGTGAAGCTATGGAGTTGGTTAATGAAGAGATTTCCCATCTGGTGTCGCTTCGCAAGGAGATCAACTCCAGAATCGATATGCTCGATGATCATGGGGAGCAGCTTGTTCTTCGGTACCACTATTTGAGCGGATGCACTTTGGCGGAGGTCTCGAGAATAATGAGTGTTTCCGAGAGCACAGCGAAACGTATCCACAGAAAGGCTTTAGAACACTTTCCTGTCCCGGAATAAAGAGAACAGATTTTCTCACTTTTTTGTATTATTGACCCGATTTGAACCGCCATGACCCACATAATGGATGGTATCATTATAATAGATCAAAACATAAGCCTCAGGACAGTTCACCTGGGGCTTTTGTGGTTCCTGTTGAAAAAGGAGGTTGAGAAAATGACCCTTTACGAACTTACATCAGCGATGCGGTCCTTTGACTTCATTATCGATGATGAAACAGGCGAAATAATCAACGCCGATGAGTTGGAGAAGCTTGAAATGGACAGAAATGAGAAGCTGAAGAACTGCGTGTTCTATTTCAAGAATATGATTGCTGAGGCAGAAGCTCTGAAAGCTGAGAAACTGAAGCTGGCCAGACGTCAGCAGATTGCAGAAAAAAAGGCAGAGCGCATGAAAAAGTACCTGGACTACTGCCTGAAGGGGGAGGAATTCAGACCGAGAGATGATGTCAGAGTGCAGATCACCTATCGTAAGTCCGAGGTCGTCGAGTGTGATGACTGGACAAAAATTAGCGGTGTGTACTTGCGTTATAAAGATCCGGAACCCGATCGTGCTGAGATCAAGAAGGCTATCAAGGCAGGCTTTAAGGTCGAAGGGTGCAGATTGGTGGAAAGAAACAACATTCAGATCAAGTAAAGGAGGAAAAATACTATGGCAAAAGTAATCGCAATCATGGGCGAATCAGGAAGTGGCAAAACAACGGCTCTTCGTACACTCCCGCCGAAAGATACTTTCTATATCGATGCCGACTCTAAGGGCTTGTCATGGAAAGGCTGGGCAAAAGACTACAGCGTCAAGGCTGGCAATTACGTCCGGACTGATGATCCGAATACGATTCTGCGGATGATGATGGCGGTTAACGGTGAAAACATCGTCGGAATGCTTGATCCCAGAACCGGGAAGACGCTCGAGATCGATAAGCCGCAGACGCAGTTTAAATTCCTGGTCGTTGATACCCTGAATTCCATTATGGTGGCAGAAGAGATGCGGAGATCGAAAGATAAGAATTTCGATAAGTGGATGGATCTCGCGGTTTCGGTTTACAACATCGTGAAATATGCTGGAAGATTCAGGGACGATCTGACTGTCATCTTTCTGGCTCACTCCGAAACGGTGAACGAGGAGAACGGATACCGAATCACGCGGATTGCAACGTCCGGTCGCAAACTTCAGAAAATTAAACTGGAGACCATGCTGAATACCGTCCTGTATGCCAGAGCTACAGAAACCGGCTATAAGCTGATCACGCACAGCGACGGCACAACGACAGCAAAGACGCCGCTGGGAGCGTTTGAAGAGGACGAAATCGATAACGATATCCAGATCGTACTGGATGCACTGAAAGATTATTGAGGGGGATAACAACAATGAAAGCAATCAATGAAAACACCTGGAATAACGCCGTCGAGTACGGCGATTTTGAAAAGCTGCCCGCAGGTGGGTATGTCTGCGTGATCAAGGCGGTGGAAGATGTCCCGGATAAGGAGTACCTGTATATCACATATGACATTGCAGAAGGCAGATATGCCTTTTTCTATGCGGATGACTGGGGTCGTGATAACGCGTGGGCACACCGGTTCATCCGTTCCTATAAGGAATCGGCAATTGGCATGTTCAAGGGATTCCTGAAAGCAGTGGACGAATCGAATAAGACAAATTTCTCCGAGCAGATCACTGCCGGATTCAATGAGCACCAGCTGGTCGGAAAACTGGTGGGGCTGATCCTTGCCGAAGAGGAGTATGAGAGTAATCGCGGAGATATCAGAAAAAGCCTCGTTGTCCATCGTATTGTTCCAATAGAAAAGATCCGCACCGGCGATTATAGAGTGCCGGGATTAAAGCGCCTGGAAGTGAAAAACACATCGCCGGCCGGGTTCGTTCCGGGAAGTGACAACGATTTGCCGTTCTAGCAATGAAACTGATTGAAGACTCGAGGCAGAAGCCGGGCAAACACGTCCTGAAGAATCAGTGGTGGCGGGAGCACGGAGTCGATGTGCTCCGGTGTAAGATCCCATTTGGAGACTACTGCCTCCCGCCCAGAATCGCTGTTGATACGAAGGCTGACATGGAGGAAATCGCACGGAACATTGGTGGGAGCACAGAGGAGCATAGTCGTTTTCGTGAAGAGTGCAAACTGGCAAGGGAGTTTGGTTGTAGGCTGATTATTCTGGTCGAGAATACGGAAGGGATATCCAGTATCGCTGATGTCGCGGCATGGAAGAATCCAAGGCGAGGGGTCTCGCCGAATACGATCGATGGACCGAATCTCTCAAGAGCTATGGCTACAATAGAGAAGAGATACGGATGTGAGTTTCAATTCTGCAACCCGGAGGAAACCGGGAAAATAATTCGGGAGATATTAGAGGGTCATGACGATGAAGGATAAAAGAGCAATAAGAAGAATCCAGAATAAGATGTCGTTTTAGAGATGAAGTTGACCGAGGAATAGAAGAAAGATTTCAGAAATAGAACTTCAAATAAGCCAACCAAACAAATAGTGGGCTTTCTTATTATAGATACTCTTGCAAGAAAGGAGGACAGACAAAATGGAAAAGACAAAAAACGAAGCATGGTACAAAGTCTTTTCTTCGTGGAACCAGAAGCTGGAAATGACGGACTCGATTTTTTCAGGAATAGCCCATGTTATTCTGGAGGAAATCCACAGGGATCCTGACATCCTTTTGGATTACACCGAAGATGAATTGGTCGTCAGTTGGAAGAGAGAAACTATGCGCCGTGAGAAAGATGCGTCACGCAAACGTGTAAAAAGACTGTGTGACAAAATCATGGCAGCATCTTCTCCGGAAGCAGTAGCGGCTCTTAAAGCTCAGTATTACCCAAAGCTGACGACAGAAGAAATAGCAAAAGTAGAGCTAATCCTTCAGGAGAAAATCCAGGAGATGATAGCGTTTTAAAAAAGCGTTGTCATAACGACAAGAGTCAGAAGAAGTCATTAGGCAGTGAAATTCTTCTGGCTCTCAATCCTTTTGGAACAATAGATGGGGAAGAAATCTATAACTTAAATTGATATAAGAGAGCCCAAAACAAGAATAGCAATAAAACTAAAGGAGTAGGGCTATGTCAGAAAGCAGAATACAAGTTCCGATCGAGCATAAACTGGCTTTAACAGTTCCCGAAGCAGCAGAGTATAGCAACATCGGACAAAACAAAATAAGTAAACTTTTGAGCACAGCAAATTGTCCATTTGCCCTATACGTGGGCTCGAAGAAGTTGGTAAAGCGCAGAGAGTTTGAGCAATATATAAGTAAACAACTGCACATTTAGAAAACGCAGATATGAAAAAGTAAATTGAGGAATGAGATTACAGATGGTATAATTTGATGTTGTATCGTGTTCATTTCTTAGTGAAAGGAGCACAATATGGGCAGAAACCTAAAAGGCAGAGAGTTAGGAAAGGGACTCTCGCAAAGAAAAGATGGACGATATTCAGCAAGATTCGTAACAAAGTCA
>CACYBO010000278.1 GCA_902772685.1 uncultured Eubacteriales bacterium
CTGGAGCGCATCAGAGGCACCGAAGGCAATGTTGTGGAGACGCTGCAGGCCGCAAGGTCACTCATGAACGACATCGCATCCAGCGCGGAAAAACGTGCGGACATCCTGCTCAAGAATGCAGAGCTGGATGCTGAACTCATGAGAAAGAACGCCCGTGAGGAGTCGGAAGCTCTCGCCAAGGAAAACCAGAACCTGAGAGCGAGGTACA
Source organism: uncultured Eubacteriales bacterium (assembly GCA_902772685.1). Lineage (GTDB taxonomy): Bacteria > Bacillota > Clostridia > Peptostreptococcales > Anaerovoracaceae > Lentihominibacter. The sequence goes on from CACYBO010000278.1 coordinate 209, forward strand.
TCGAGTTCAGAAACCGCTACAAGAGGATGCTGGAAAACGAACTGCAGAGGTTCGAATCCAGCCGCGGTGCGGAAGTTTCCGCCCGCAGCATCGTGGATTTCGAGGATCTGCCTGTAGCCGAGGACGAAGAACCGCTCGAGACAGTTGTCACCACGGATACGATTGCAACGGGAAAGCTTTAATCGGGTCATGATTTATGTACTGATCATACTCGGCGTCATCGCTCTGGACCGCGTCACGAAGATGTGGCTTCTGAGCGGCTATACCGTTGGTGAAACGACAGCTGTTCTGGGGGATTTCTTTCACATAACCTATGTGCAGAACAGAGGGGTCGCCTTCAGCATGCTTATGGGGCATGAGACAATCATACTGGCGGCCACATCGGCTCTTCTTGTCGCTGCAGTCGTGTTTCTCCTGATTGCGCGCAGGAAGTTTTCGCCCCTGTTCAACACAGGACTCGCCCTTGTGTGCGGCGGAGGACTCGGCAATGTGATCGACAGAGCGGCGTACGGATATGTCGTGGATATGTTCGACTTCGGCTGGTTTCCGGTGTTCAATGTTGCGGATATATGCATATGCACCGGATGCGGACTCATGCTTTTGTATGTGCTCAGATCCATGAAGGATGACAACGGAGCTGCAGAATGATAAGAGAAGAGATTTATATAACGGAAGAAACGAAAGGAACCAGGCTCGACCTGGTTCTTTCTGCAGGGTTGGAAGATTACTCCAGAAGTTTCATCCAGAAACTCTTTGAAAAGGGCGGGATATCCGTCAACGGCAAAGTCTGTACATCCAAGAAGTATAAATGCGCCGAGGGCGATCTGGTGGAAATCGTCATACCCGAGCCGGAGAGGCTCGACGTGGAGGCGGAGGACATACCGATCAGCATCGTCTATGAGGATGACGAGCTTCTGGTGGTGGATAAGCCCGCGGGGATGGTGGTGCATCCGGCGCCGGGCAATTACAGCGGCACACTGGTGAATGCTTTGATGTATCACTGCGGAGATCAGCTTTCCTCCATCAACGGCGTCATCAGACCGGGTATCGTGCACAGAATCGACAAGGACACCAGCGGCCTGCTCGTAGTCGCGAAGACCGACAGGGCCCACACCGGTCTCGCCGGTCAGCTGGAAGAGCACAGTATAAACAGACGGTACCGGGCGATCGTATATAACAACATAAAAGAAGATGAGGGGACGATAGACGCTCCTATCGGAAGAGACCCGAAAAACCGCCTGCGGAATGCGGTGATCAGGGAAGGGATGCCCGGGTCTGAAAGCGCCAAAAGAGCCGTGACCCACTTCAGGGTTTTGGACAGATTCGGCATTTACACGCTGGTGGAAGCGAAGCTTGAAACAGGACGCACGCATCAGATCCGCGTGCACATGGCGTATATCAAGCACCCGCTGCTGGGGGATGAGCTGTACGGACCGGCAAAAAACAAAGCCGGGGCGAAACGCCAGATGCTTCATGCGGGAGTGCTGGGTTTTGTTCATCCGGTGACAGGAGAATACATGGAATTTGAAAGTCCTCTTCCGGAGGACTTCAGGAAAGTCCTTGATAAAATCAGCGAGGCATGAGGGCTGAGCCGGTTAGCAAAAGAAACTATTCCTTATCGCACACAGGAAAGTCAGAGTGGTCCGCGTCTTTTATGTACCGGAGACACTCGTCGCAAACATAACCATGCTTGAATGAAAATGTCTCATACTTGCAGCCACAAAGACTACATTTGTGTTCCATGATAAGTATCTCCTTTCTGGAATATCCTAAAAACACAGCCCAGCGGATGTTCAGTACCTCGCAGAATCACTTTAGATTCAGGGATAAGCAAAAGCAATACGATAGAACAGTAGTTGTAGAAAGTGACACTTTTTTTGTAATAATAAGGCAGCCGGGAGGTCGCGAAAATGTATGAAACATTCACATTGAAAGAAACAGACGGAGGAATCATCAGAGGGTACAGCTGGCCTTTAGCGAAACCTGTCCGGGTCGTGTGCATCGTGCATGGAATCGGAGAATACGGCGGCAGGTATGACAGAGTGGCTGAAAGCTTCAGGAAAAAGGGAATCGCCTCGGTATCGATGGATCTGAGAGGCCACGGCGAGTCCCGTGATCCAAAAGGTCACTGCGCGCCGCGGCAGGATGTGCTGGATGATATCAGCGATCTTCTGCTCTATGCCAGAAAAAAGTATCCGGACAAAGACATCATACTCTATGGCCACAGCATGGGCGGCAATCTGGTCCTCGATTACAGAAACAGAGGCGCTTTTAACGACATGCCTGCGAAGTACCTGATTTCAGCACCATGGGTCAGACTGGTAAGACCGATCAAGGGCCCGCTCTATTCCATCGTGAAACTCATGACCAAAATCGCTCCGTCCGCCTCAATCGGCAGCTCTGTCGATGAGGATCTGCTGGGGAACCCGGAAACGGTCAAACCTTACAATGACGATCCGATGGTCCATAACCGCATTTCATTCCAGTGCGCATTGGAAGGATTCGAAACAGGGAAAGCCCTGGAAGACGGAACGCTCGAGGACAACGGCGCCGCAGCGGACATCCCGACTATGATCATGCACGGAACAGATGATGCAATCTGCAGCATCAGAGGAACCCGCAAGGTATTCAATAATCTCAAGCGCAAAGGCAACAGGGTCGAGATGATTGAATGGCCGGGCTTCCTGCATGAGATACACAACGGAAACAAAGTCTCCAAAGGAGACGAAGTCATAGACAGTATGATCCAGTTTATTTTGGGATAGGATTATCAAAGAACTCTTATCAGTGTACCGCAGTTGCGTTTGTTTTGATTGATTTCCCCATTATCCAGTACTATTTCACCATTTATAATTACATAGTTGATTCCATCAGGTGGAGCAGTTGGGTCACCGCGGTCGACGAAGTCCGACCGTGGTGCTATTGTTTTAGGATCGAAGATTGTCAGATCAGCATCCAGACCTTCTTTAATGCGGCCTTTGCTTGAGAGCCCCAGAAGGTCGGCAGGCATGTGTGTGCACTTGCCAATCGCTTCCTTCAGACCGAGAAC
>CACYBO010000279.1 GCA_902772685.1 uncultured Eubacteriales bacterium
GCCCAGAACTGTCTGCAGCGCGCCGATGGGACATGAGCCGAGGGCGCCGGGACAGGCATAGCAGTTGAGCACCGGCACGCAGAAAGCTTTTGAGGCCCCGGTGAAGACTTTCCCGCCGGCAAATCCCGCGGCGTAACCATTTAGCAGAGCCGCCGCGGCCAGCTGGATGAAAAGTCTGATCCGGTTGTGCTTTTTCGCGCGCATCATCCGATCCCGATGCATTCCAGACAGATCCGGATGCCCTTCTCAAGGACGACCGCAGCCTCGCCGCGCGTGATGCCGATGACAATCAGCACGAGGGCGGTGATCAGAACAAGAACGCGCAGCAGATTCAGCTTCGGCGCGCTCATTTGACCGGATCCTTTCCGAGCTCTGTGAGCGCCTTGTTAATGTATTCTTTATAGACAGTTTCGGTGTCCTTCGGCGAACCGATCAGCGCTTCGCCGACCATATGTCCCTCACTGTCGACGAACACGGTCGTCGGCGTGTACATGAGCTCTTCATACAACTTGTCCAGATCGCCGCTGCCCGTCGTGAGAGACGTGTTTTCAAAACCGGACTTCTTCAGGATGTCATCGGCCGTCTCCCTCTGCGCATCCCCGTCCAGGCACCAGGTGATGAAATTGACATTGTCCGGGAGCTTAGCGGCCAGTGCAGCCAGCTTCGGCATCTCATCGATACAGGGTGGGCAGGTCGTCGCCCAGATGTTGATCGCGGTCAGGTCGTATTTGGCCAGATCCTTCTGCGAAAATGTCTTGCCGTCAAATGTATCCGCTGAAAATGACTTAAGATCAGGGAACACGGCGGCTGCGCTGCCGTCGGTCTTGGTGTCAGCTGCATCGGTGCTGGCATCGGTCTTGGCGTCAGCTGCATCGTCTTTGGTATCCTGCTTTGGCACATCACGATGGTGAGCGCGCCTGAATACCACGCACTGCCACCAACGGTCATCGGCCTGCGGATCTTCTTCACAGCCTGTCATCGCAAGCACTGCCGCGATGATCAGAACAACGATGATGCATTTCTTTAATAATCTCATGAGAGGCGGCTCCTTTCATTTTTTATATTGTATCTCAAAACAAATGAATTGAACAGGAGGCTTTTGTGCGCTTTCGGAGTTGTGCCGCTGCGCTGAAAAGTGTCGAAAAGTGTCGAAAAGTGTCGATTGTTTCGACTGTTTTTCGTGTACGCGCTGTGATACGGTTTGGGTCAGGACAGCAGTGCAGCTGCGCGCCAACGTTTTGTGCGGCGGTGTGTTTATATTTTGTGCGGCGGTGGCGGGATTACGGCCAGAATAAGCAAATGGTGCGAAATAGTCCGTAAATTTCAGGTTTGTCGGCATGAGATTACGGACTGAAAGGATGGGTAATATGAAATAGTCCGTAAACTTCAGGGCTGTCGGTTTGAAATTACGGACTGAAAGGCTGGATAACATGAGATAGTCCGTAAACTTCAGGGCTGTCGGTTTGAAATTACGGACTGAAAGGCTAGATAACATGAAATAGTCCGTAAAGCGCAGACATGACAGCTTGAGATTACGAACTGGAAAGACGGATAATACGAAATAATCCGTAACAGGAGGAATGACAAGATGAATATGCATGATTTTGTGAAAAACGCGAAGATAAAAGAAGAAGAGTTGAAGGAGTTGATTCGTGTATTGCAAAGGAAAACCGGCAGAGCACCAAAGGGAAGACTTATAGTCAGCCAAAGCCATGGCAAAGCCCAATACTATAAGAAGAATGGGACGAGAATCTACATCAAATCCTCCGAAATCGATCTGGCGCGGGCGCTCGCGCAGAAGGAGTATGACGAAAAACTGCTGACGGCGGCCATGTGCGAGCTGAAGCAATTGCAGCAGGCGGCCGGGATCAATCCGGATTTACTGACAGAGATTTACTATAATCTGCCGGAGAACAGGCGGTGTCTGGTCAGGCCGTTCAGGCTGTCGGACGAGGAGTACGCTGAGCGCTGGCAGAACATAATATATGAGCGCAAGTCGTTTAATGAGGACGATAAAACGGAGTATTACACCAAGAGGGGAGAGAGGGTCAGGTCAAAATCGGAGGTTATGATCGGCGACCGCCTGGATGGAATGCGCCGGAAATATCACTATGAAAAGCCGCTCAGGCTCGCAGACGGAGGGATCATACATCCGGATTTTACGGTTCTGCGCGAAAAGGAGCGTGATGAAATCTATATTGAGCATTTCGGTAAAATGGGTGACGGCGAATATTCGGAAAGGAACATGGACCGCATAAACAGATATATTGACAGCGGGATTTATCCGGGCGAAAGGTTATTCATCACGCATGAGACCGACATCAGGCCGCTCAGCACGCGGCGTCTTGACGCACTGCTGCACGCATGGCTGGACTGACGCGGGAGCGCGTGGCTGGACTGACGCGGGAGCGCATGAGGCGGTCAAAAGAGTTTAAATTTTTCTCGAAAATCCTCTTGATATTCTCATAAAAATGAGTATAATAATCTATACGAGACGATATGTCTCATTTAGGAGGAGCAGATCATGCGAAGCAAGAATCCGGACATCATGAAAAAGATCAAGGCATTTGCAGAGGGTTACTACCGCATGCACTACATATCTCCGTCGATCCGCGCGATTGCGGACGGAACCGGGATTGCGCGCGCCACGGTGCAGCGCTATCTGGTGGAGATGGATGAGAGGGGCATGCTGGTGTACCGCGGCCATGCCGGCGCGCCATCCCCGGCGTGCAGGACAACACATGCCGGCGCGCCATCCCCGGTGCGCGGCACTTCCCTGAACAAGGCGTCTTCCCCGACGCAAGGTGCTTTTACACAGCCGGATTTACTGCAGTCAGCTTCTTTACAGCAGCCGGATTCCCCAAAAGCGCGTCGTTTCCCTGCCGGGCGCGCACCGGCTGCACAGGGCGCATCCGCACAGTTTACCGGGACGCCGTCATCCCCGGCGGCTTCCCGGGCGAATGCATCCATGATTATTACAGGTGCGATTGAAAAGTGCACCACCGGGTATTTTTCCGCGCCGATCGTCGGCTCAATCCGCTGTGGCGACCCGGAGAATGAAGAAGAGCAGGTCGAGGAGTATGTGAGTCTGCCTGAGTCGATTTTCGGCAAGGGAGGATGTTATCTGCTTCACGCGGCGGGCGATTCGATGGAAGATGCGGGGATCGAAGAGGGAGATCTGCTTGTGATCCGCATACAGCAGACAGCGAAAGTCGGCGACATCGTAGTTGCACTGGATCAGGACAGGCAGAACACATTGAAGCGCTACGGCGGACGCGGGAAGAACGGGAAGTTCCGCCTGGAGTATATGAACGAGCGCCGTTATCCGGGTGAGGTGATCGAAGTGCCGGAGTTCACGGTGCAAGGGGTTGTAAAACACATTATAAAGTCGTTATGAGGACGTATTTTTGCATTGATATGAAGTCGTTTTACGCTTCGGTCGAGTGCGCGGAGAGGAATCTCAATCCGTTCGAGACGAACCTTGTCGTAGCGGATCCGTCGAGGGGGCGGGGCGCACTGTGTCTGGCGGTTTCACCGAAGCTGAAATCGCTCGGCGTCGGCGGCCGGGCGCGGCTTTTTGAAATACCGAAGAACGTGGAGTATATCGCCGCGCTTCCGCGCATGCAGCTGTACATTGAGTATGCGGCGGATATTTACGCGATGTATCTGGATTATTTTGACCCGGCGGACATCCACGTGTATTCAATCGACGAGTCGTTTATAGACGTGACCGACTATCTGGAGCTCTATCACATGGAGGCGCGGGAGCTGGCGGGCAGGCTGATGGATGAGATTGCCGAGCGCCTGCATATACCGTCGACGGCCGGGATCGGATCGAATCTGTTTCTGGCGAAGGTCGCGCTCGATATCACGGCGAAGCACGCGCCGGATCATATGGGATATCTGACGGAGGAGAGTTTCAGAAGGACGCTGTGGGACCACAAGCCGATCACGGATTTCTGGCAGATCGCGCGCGGCACAGCGAGGCGGCTGAACAGGCTCGGCGTGCAGACGATGCGGGGCATCACGCAGCTGCCGCAGGAGATCTTATACAAAGAGTTCGGGATTAACGCCGAGCTTCTGATCGATCATGCCTGGGGGCGTGAGAGCTGCCTGATGGAGGATATCAAGAATTACAGGAGCAAGAGCCACTCGGTCTCGTTTTCGCAGATTCTGCCGCGGGATTACGATGCAGACGAGACGCGCGTAGTCATGAAGGAAATGCTGCTGAACGGCTGCCATGAGCTGATGAAGCGAGGGGTGATTTCCCGGAAAATATGGATCGGGATCGGCTACACGAAAAATATGCTGCCATCGGCACACGGGCATGTGAATCTGCCGGATGCAACGGCGCTTTACTCGCGGATGGAGTCGGCGGTGATGGATCTTTTTGACCGGACGTGCGACCGGAGC
>CACYBO010000280.1 GCA_902772685.1 uncultured Eubacteriales bacterium
AGAAGGACACTCCCTTCCAGTTGTCGTAAACATAACCGAGGTCAAAGACACGGGAGTTCACGCAGAGATCCATCATTTCGGCGTCTTCTTTTGAAGAAGCGTATCTCTGCTTCAGGCACCAAAATGTCAAGCTATCGACAAAAGATTTTTTGCCGAATTTTCACTTAAATTCCACCTCGATCCGCTTGTCCGGGTATCCGGAGCAAGTCAGAGACCCGCATCAACCTTCTGAATATCAGAAAGCAAGCTATGCATGGATAAAAACACAACACAGGAGAAGCGGTCACTTGTTCTTCAAGAAAGGGGAACCATACGCAATCCGATCCTGGTCAAGAAACGTAGTCACTTGTTCTTGATTTCGGCTTATTTGAGAATATCCGCCAGATACAGCTCGTCCTTTTCGTGGGAACCTCTGATCCGCTTGTACTCCCGGATGGCGTGGACAAGTTTTCCGCAGTCCTCTCCGTAATAATCCCGGTAGAATCGAGAGCTGTTGTCATAGCGCTTCCGATTGCACCGGATATGTTCTTTGGCAAAAGCTTTCGGTTTGACCGTCGATTTTACCTTCTCATACTGCTTTACAAGGTTCTCGGAGATGATCAGCAGCATCTCCAACTCCGGCAGAGTGCAGTATTTTTCAACGTCACAGATCTTCCCTTTGAAATCAGCCGGAATGACCAAACGATCCGTTTGCTTATCGCCGACACGCATCACCGTGACGTCGTTTCTGTCATAAAGGTTCAACGCTGTCTGCACCTGAGTGCTTGTCTTGATTTGTCTCGCATGGTACGCTGTCAAGCCAAGCAGATCATCCTCAGAGAAAACCAGAGCATCGTTGTCCAGCAGGATGTTGATGAGCGTTAGCTCATTGGGACCTTCGCACATGATCAGCCGCTTCATTTTTTCAACACCTTCTTCAGCGCCATAAGGTCTTCATAGTTGACGGCAGTCCGGAAGGCATTGCTGTAATACTGCTTGCTCTTGAGCAGTACAGGACGGATCTGATAGTCCTCATACATATTGGTGAGATGGATGTGGCTGTCAGCATTGCAGATCCAGATGTTATCCTGCCTGCCTATCTGATCCAGCACCTCACAGTAGTGCGTTGTAAAGATCAGTGTCGCGTTGTTTCGGTTGACGCTCTTATCCTTATAGAGGCTGATCATGTTATCCACCAGCGTTTTGTGGAAATGGTTCTCCACTTCGTCGATCAGAAGATCAAAGCCTTCTTTCAAGGATGCCGCCATCAGGGTATAGAGAAGTATGCCCTTGGTCGTACCGCTGGAGAGGAAATAGATGAGTTTTGTATCCGACAGGATCCGTTCTCCGTTTTCGGTCACTACGCGGTAATTGTGGTCATCGATCCTGGTCAGCTCTTTGATGGTTTCATCAAAGATACGGATGATCTTTGGCAGCACATCCGGGTCAAGGTCATAATTCTTCAGAGCGCGGAACAGCAGCTGATAGGTGTCCGCGCCTCCGCTGTAACTGTCCAAAAAGACAGCTCTGGTCTTTTTCTTATTCAGAATAAAGAAGATGTTGGAGGTATCCTCGGGCAGATTCCCCGGATTTGTCAGCTCCTCATAACCGTCAGGCGCATAGATCTCTTTGGCATAGGTTTTGAAGAACTCCTTCCGGTAGATGTGCTCGTTCCGGAAGCAAGCCTGATTTCCCATACTATTTTCGGAAACCAGCTCCGTCTCGTACCGATAAAGGAATCCATCGTGGAAAAAGGTGATCTCAAGCTCCACACCGTCGTAGTCGTAGTGCTTGTCCTCCAGGCGGAAATCACCGAGGATAGAATAAGCGCAGTCGAGCAGCTCAATGGCGGTCGTCTTGCCCGAGGCATTCTTCCCGATAAACGCAGCGGTGTTGAACACATGAAGATTCGGAGCTATCTCCTGAAGCTCGTACTCCTTATCCTCTTCTGTCTTTCGGGACTTCGGTGTCAGGTCTATCGTAAAATCATCGCAGCAGTTTTTAAAGTGACTTGCCTTCACTCTAAGTAATTTCATCTTGCTCACCTCCGGTATCTCTGTGTTTATTATACCACATCAGGCCGTTTTGATCAAGAAATTTGCTTGAATATGAATGAAATATTTTTTGAACGCGATTTCCGATCCGATTCGATCAAAATACCGAAAAATTACGCTGCAAGGCTTTTGCCCGTCATGATCTTGCCGCTCACAGAGACCTGATAACAGAGGGTTCAAATCGCCACCCCGACTATGTACCTCTCAGCAGTCTTCCTGCCCTCCACGATCCGGTTCTCCCGCTCAAACTGCACATTTTTCAGCAGCCGTACGGTACACACGTTCTTCTCCATCTTCACGTGCGGGATCCCGTCTTCGAGAAATTCCTCCGACGTGACCCGGAAGCCCTCCCGCGCGTAA
>CACYBO010000281.1 GCA_902772685.1 uncultured Eubacteriales bacterium
CCCATGCGTGATCTATGAGCAGTTCCGCATCGACCCCGAACATTCTGTACAGCAGATTCTCATCCTTCTCTGCCGCTGCTGCGAGTTCACCCATGGTGTGGACGCCTATCTTTTCAAGTCTTCTCGCCGTTCCCTCGCCAATCCTCCAGAAGTCCGTAAGCGGTCTGTGATCCCACAGCGTTTTTCTGTATTTCTCCTCATCCAGTTCCCCTATGAAGTCCTCGGAGTGTTTGGCCGTGATATCAAGCGCGATCTTAGTAAGATAGAGATTTGTCCCGATGCCGCATGTCGCTCTGACGCCGATACGGCTGCTGATCTCAGTCATAATTCTGACTGCCAGCTCTCTCGGCGTGCATCCGTAAACATGCAGATAGTGCGTTACATCGATGAACGCCTCATCGATTGAATATACATGTATATCATCCTTTGAAAACCACCTCAGATATATGCCGTATATCTCCGCAGCGTAATCAATGTATTTCTGCATGCGCGGCTGGGCCATGATGTAATCGATACCGTCCGGTATTTCAAATACACGGCATCTGTTCTTCACGCCCAGCTTTTTCATGGAGGGTGAAACAGCGAGGCAAATCGTCTTGTCACCGCGCTCCGGATCCGCCACGACGAGATTTGTCGTCATGGGATCGAGCCCCCTCTCCACGCATTCCACAGAGGCGTAGAATGATTTCAGATCTATGCAGATGTAAGTGTTGTTTTCGTCCATGATTACATTATACGAACATTCGTTCTCACAGTCAAGACAATAAGAAAAACCCGCGGAACTCCGACGCTCAGAGCCGGATTCCGACGGGTTTCATCTCCGTCATTACTTTATTTACAGCACCCCGATAATAGCCTCATAGAGATCATCGAATTCCTCAAATGCAGGATACTGCGGGAAGTCCTTCTTAATCTGTTCTGTGCTTCTGAACAGGAATCCCGCTTTGCTCGCCTGTATCATAGCCAGATCGTTGAAGCTGTCGCCTGCGGCTATCGTATTATAGCCTATGGACTGAAGCGCCTTGACTGTGCTCAGTTTTGACTTTTCAACACGCATGTGGTGCTTCAGCACTTCCCCGTCCTCGGCAACTTCCAGCGTATTGCACATGAGCGTCGGGTAACCAAGTTTCTTCATAAGCGGCATGGCGAACTGTTCAAAGGTGTCGCTCAGAATGAGCACCTGTGTCTTTTCACGCAGTTTATCGAGAAATTCTTTTGCTCCCGGCAGCGGATCGATCTTGGCGATTACGTTCTGGATTTCCTTCAGTCCCAGACCGTTCTCCTTGAGTATGTTGATCCTGTACTGCATCAGTTTGTCATAATCCGGTTCGTCACGGGTCGTCTTTTTGAGTTCCGGTATTCCGGATTCATTTGCAAAGGCAATCCATATCTCCGGTACGAGGACGCCTTCCATATCGAGGCATACTATGTTCATTCTGTTTTCACTCATTGGTCTTCTCCTTAGGTATTTGATGTTGAGATTATAGCAAAAAATAACGGAGAGAACAACGTCTCTCCGTTCCAATTTTCAGTATTTTTATTACTTCAAAGTCACTTTGGATCCCTTGTGGTCAACTGTATAATCTCCGTACTTCATCAGAGTCTTCTGTGCAGATACCAGTCTGTCGCTCGAGGAAGCACCCATTACAATGGAAATGTACATTTTCCCATTATGCATCCATGCGTTTGCATAGCAATATCCCGCCGGAGGATTATATCCGCTCTTGATGCCGATGGAACGGCCCTTCGCGATGAGTTCCGTGGACATTCCTCCCATTGATATGCTGAATCTTCTCTTATTCTTCAGTGTTGTAAATTTATAAGTCCTCTTTTTTACGATAGACCGCAGGTCCGCATAATTCGGATTCGTCATGAATTCTCTTCCAATCAGGGCCTGGTCATATGCTGTTGAATGGGTATTGCAGTGCCAGTCCCCGAACGCGTACTGGAATGTCGTTTCCGTCGCACCGAGGCTTCTTGCCTTTGCCACCATCAGTTTGGAGAAACTGCTCTGGCTTCCGCTGACGCCGCACGCCGCTGCGGTCGCAGCGTCGTTGGCTGATTCCATCAGCGTCGCGTGAATCAGATCCTGCATGAGAACCTGATCTCCCTTGGCAAGCCCTATTCCGCCGCTCAATTTCCTCGCCTGTGCCGCTTCTGAAGAGATGGTGACTTTATCGCTGTATTTCGCTTTGTCATCGACGACCATCATCGTGACCATCTTGGTCATGCTCGCAATTTTCAGATGTTTGCGCGCGTTCTGCGCATACAGGACTTTTCCGGTCTGGGCGTCCATGATGACGGCTGCTTTTGCATTGACGATCTTGTTGCTGATCTTAACGGTCTTCGATACTTCCGCATAAGACTTGTAGGCAGGACATACGATCTTCCACTTGGAACTGGAATAAGCCCTCCACAGTTTCGGATAGGTGATCTTGACCTTTGCTGTCCTCTTGTTTGAAGTCTTATATGTCTTCTTCAAAATCCACTTTGCTTTATACGAATCATAAAAGTACAGCTGAACTGTTCTTCCGTACGCAGGAGAAACAGATATCGTATCTTTGATTTTTTTCTTATAGGATTTCTTATGCTTCAGGACGACAGATTTCATCTTTGATTTTTTGAGATTCTTCTTTACAGCCGGTTTCGTGGATACTGCTGCCGCAGAAGGTTCCGTCGGATTGGCCTGCGCCTTTAACGTGACCTGAGGTTCTTCAACATACACTGTTTCCTCCTCTGCAGGAACTTCCATCTCCTCCGCAGGCGCGGTAGTCTCCTCTTCAGGAACAGTCAGCTCTTCCGGCGGTATCACCGTCTCCTCGGTCGGGTTGGTATTCTCCTCGACGGAAACCGTACCTTCCTCTTCAGCAAAAACATCATGTGATATTCCTGTGACCGGTGCTGTGATCAGGGTCAGTGCAAGTGCGATACTGACCGCCATCTGCTTTTTGTTTATCTTCATTCTTGAACCTCTCAATGGTTTTTTCGCCTTGTTACAGGGTCTGCATAAAAGAACAACCTGTCTGACAACAGGTTGTTCCGCATCTATTACAGGGATC
>CACYBO010000282.1 GCA_902772685.1 uncultured Eubacteriales bacterium
ACGGCTGGCAGGAAAAGACCAAAGACAGTGATGACATGGGCATATATATCGATGGAACAGTCACAGGTGGAAGTGCTCCGGATGTGAAAGCCATGGGCGTAAAAGGAGCTGAAGGCGGAGCGGGGATCGCCCTGTATGGAGATAAAGACCGCTTCGGATGGCCTGATAGTAACGAGGGTCATAAGCAGTGGGGCATAATTGATATTGAAGGAACTGTCACCGGCGGAAATGGCGGAACATCTGTCGACAGTTCCGGCGGCTCCGGCGGCGAAGGTATTTTTGAGAACTTCAACATCGATTCCAACGATGATGGAACAAATTACTACATAGTCAATGGAACCGTGAAGGGAGGAAACGGAGGCAGTTCATATTCATCCGGCTTCGGGTCAGGAGGAAACGGATTGTTGTTCAGCCACATTTACAGGAGCGATCTGAATGTTGCCGGAACGGGTACGGCGGTATCGGGTGATGCCGGCAACACCGTTGATCACAGCGGTATGGATACAGACGATTCGGTAGAGAAAGCGATTCGCCTGAACCCTCTCATGGATGAAGAGCAATCCGGCACATATTATAATAATACCGTGACGATAAACAAAGAGACCGGCGCAGGCGCGCAGGCCATAGCAACAGAAGAGATAGATGTTACGGCGGAGATGACATCATTCAATGACTATCCGACGATAGCGACAGAAATAAGCTGCAACATTGAGAAACCTGCAGGATATACAGGGAATGTATATGTTGATTGGTTTGCGAGTATACAGCTGCAGGATAACACGCCTGAGGTGTGTGACATTGAACCGCCGGGGACGAACAACACCTCGTTCCATCTGCTTGACAACAACGCGTACAAGTATCTGGCCTACGAAGGATCTGACTATGCGTCCCTTGGCTGGCACAAGTATAACCTGGATATCACCACAACGGACAGGATCAAGGAGATCCTCAAATACGGCAAAGGCTCCAATGCCAAAATATATTGCAAAGTCCTCCTGGAAGACGGAAGCTGGGGCGAGAGCAACGTGATGGAATTCACAAACGAAGGCTGGAACGGATCATCACCGGGCGGAGATGAGGATCAGGAAATAGCAGATCAGGCAGCGGAGACGATCACCGGAATACTTTTAGATCTGCCGGACATTTCTGCTCTCGATCCGAATGATCCCGCCGACGCGGAGGTAATAGCTGAGGTCAAAGAAGCGATAGAGGAAGCGGTAGAAGTATTCAACGACCTGACTGACGCGCAGAAGACACTGTTCGATCATAACGTCAGAGCCATGCTCGACGACGCTGTAGCGGAGTTCAATGAGGCGTTTCCGGATCAGGCCATCGTCGGACCTGAAGGCCCGGATACGTCAGTGATCAGAAGTGATATGATCACCGTACCGGACGCAGTATATAACGGCAAACTGCTCAAGCCGGCCGTAACGGTAAGCGCAGGAGGCAAAGTGCTTGAAGAATATAAGGACTACGTCGTTATCGCTTACAGCAACAACAAGAATGTCGGCACAGCAAAGGTCTCAGTAGAGGGGATCGGTGATTACACGGGCATAGCGGATGCGGAATTCAAGATCATCCCTAAGGCAGCGACGATCAAGACGCCGAAACGCGGCAAGACATATATAACGGTAAAGTGGAAGGCACAAAAGACAAAGATGTCAAAGAAACGCATCACAGGTTATGAAGTCGAGATAGCGAAAGACGCTGCCTTCACCGAAGAACCGAGGACGCTCGTCAGGAACGGCTATAAGAGGACATATAAGAAGGTGACCAGGCTCGAGAGAAAGACGAGATACTACATGCATGTCAGGACGTATACAAATATAAACGGCGTCAAGTATTACTCGAAATGGAGCAAAACAAAAACGGCCACGACAAAATAACCGTATAATGAAACTGCGTAACAGCGAAACAAAAGCCGCCTCTAAAGAGGCGGCTTTCAACATACGTTATTTAGCTTTGAATCTGTAACCAAGACCGCGGACAGTCTGCAGATACTTAGGATCTGACGGGTCGTCCTCGATCTTCTGGCGGAGCCTGTTGACGTAGACCATGATGGCGTTCTCGTCGATTATGGTCTCACCCCAGATCATGCTGTAGATCGTGTCTTTGCTGAAGATCCTGTTATCATTATCGATGAACAGCTTGATCATGGCGTTTTCCTTGGCGGAAAGAGGGATCTCTTCGCCGTTCTTGTAGAACCTCAGAGTCTGAGTGTCATAAGTGAACGGACCGGCAACGATCTTTGCCTCTTTCTCTGAAACGAAACTGCGGCTCCTTCTGACCAGCGCTTTTGCTTTAGCGCCCAGGGTCACAGGATTGAACGGTTTGGTGATGTATTCATCAGCGCCGATATCCA
>CACYBO010000283.1 GCA_902772685.1 uncultured Eubacteriales bacterium
CAAAGATGAAAAAGCCGCTTCTGACAAAGGTGAAAAAGCGGCACATCTTAAGTCCCGTATGGAGAGCCTGAAAAAGAAAAAGCCTTCTGTAAAAAAGCCAAAGGCTAAATCGAGCAAATCCAGCATCAAAGCCAAGGCCATCGCCGCTTCTTCCAAATTCGGCGGCAGCGCCTCCGGTCAGGCCAACCGAAAGCCTCTGAAAAAAGAATCTCCTGTTAAAGGAACTCTTAAAATCATAGTAGCGTGCCTGCTTATGCTTGTTTTTGCTGTGGGTATTTATGTGGGCTTCATCTTTCTCAAGGCGCCTGCAATCAACACGGATGATATTTATTCTCAGATCAGTCAGCGTTCCATAATGTATGATACAGATGGAAATGAAATTGAGAGTCTGTACTTCTCGGATGGAAACAGAACTGTTATCAAGTACAAAGATATACCTGAGAACATGGTCAATGCGGTAATCGCTATCGAAGACCATAAGTTCTGGACTCACAATGGATTCAACTTTATACGTATGATCGGTGCGGTGAAGGAGAGCCTCTTCGGCGGCGGTGAAGTCAGCGGTACTTCCACAGTAACGCAGCAGCTTGCCAGAAACGTCTACCTTTCGGAAATCAAGAGTCAGCGTACCCTCTCCCGTAAAATCACGGAGATGTACTGCACTATTGTGCTTGAAAAAGATCTGTCAAAGGAACAGATCATGGAAGCTTATCTCAACACGATTTATCTGGGATTCAACTCCTACGGCGTTGAGGCTGCTGCCGAATCATATTTCTCCGAAAAAGCAAGTGAACTGACGCTCGAGCAGTGCGCCGCTCTGGCTGCCCTGCCGCAGTCCCCTGACGTATACGCGCTGGTTTACTCCGATTACTACAACACACAGACATCTCTCCCGAAGATCAAAAAGACCTCATCTGTTACCTATCTCTACAATGGCGATATGACTAAGGACAGAAGAGAATATATACTCAACAACATGTGCAGCAGTGGGAACATCACGGAACAGGAACGTGATAAAGCGCTCTCAAAGGACATCCAGGATGAAATCAAAATCGGAGCTGCTGTTGATGCCAGCAAGACATCATACTTTACAGACTATGCTCTTGAAAAGCTGATCGATGATATCATGGAAGAATACGGCGTATCAGAAAGCGATGCCGAGAACATGGTCTACACAAAGGGTCTTCAGATCTATACATCCATGGATTCAAAGATTCAGAAAATCATGGAGGAAGAATTCAACGACGATGATAACTTCACGTCCATTTCCTACACAAGAACCAATGAAGACAACAATCTCATAAGTGAAGAAGGTGTTGTACTCGCGTACGACTACGACAACTATTTCAACGAAAATGACAATTTCGTTCTTACTTCTGATGAGTACACTAAGAATTCCGATGGAAGTCTGACCCTGCGCAAAGACAAGCGGCTGAATTTCTACGAGACTACTTCAGCCACCGGTGATGACATCAGTGTGGAATTCAGGAGCATGTACAAAAAAGAAGATGATGGTAAATTCTACTTCATCGAGAACGGAGCACTGGCCATCCCTGCTCAGTATAAGTCACTTGACGGCAATGGCAATTGCGTTGTCTCCGCCCAGTTCTTCTCTGATTATCCTGATTTCTTTAAGAAGAGCGACGGCGGCTTAGCCGTAACAGATGACAACTACAATCTGAAGCAGAGCATACGTCAGCCTCAGGCCGCAGCCGTAATCATTGAAAACAAGACAGGCGAGGTCAAAGGAATGATGGGAGGCCGCGGGGCTACCGGCAAACAGCTGTACAACAGAGCAGTCAATCCTCGTCAGCCTGGTTCATCGATCAAGCCTATCGCTGTATATGGACCTGCTATCCAGATGAGTTACGAATATGAAAAGAGCAACAAGAAACTCAGCCTTGATACCAGTGAAGGTTCAGACTGGGGCAAGTACGTAACTGCCGGAAGTGTTATTAACGATTCCCTTACCAGGGACGGAAACGGCAAAGTATGGCCTAAGAACGATGACGGCGGATACCATGGTCCTACAACTGTAAGAGAAGCTCTCCAGCAGTCACTCAACGTATGTTCGTATAAGATATTCCAGCAGATCGACCGTAATGAAGGCGCTGATTACTGTCTGGATATGCTTAAAAAAGTGGGCATAACGACTCTGGATGATGAAGGTGATGCGAACCCTGCTGCCATCTCACTCGGCGGTCTCACATACGGTCTTACTCCTCTCGAGGAAGCCGCTGCATATGAGACATTCGTGAACGGCGGTGTTTATAAGACTCCTGTCTTCTACAGCAAAGTTCTCGATTCAAACGGTAATATTCTCTTTGAAAAACAGGCTGAGGAGACACAGGTCTATGATCCTGGTGTTGCATGGATCATGACGGATGTTCTCAATACCGTTGTTACAAAAGGTATCGGACGCAGCGCTTATATCAATTCACAGCCTGCAGGCGGTAAGACAGGTACAACAAGTAACATGTACGATATCTGGTTCTCAGGATTCACTCCTTATTATTCCATGTCACTGTGGATGGGCAACGATATCAATATGTCAGTATCCAACTATTCATATAAGGCTGCCGGATTCTGGGCTGCAATCATGGAACGTGTATGTGAGGACCTCCCTCGCGCTACCTTCTTTGAGAAGCCATCCAATGTAACTCAGGTCGGAGGCGAATACTATACAGAAGGAACATACTCCAAGGTTGCAAAGAGAAAGTCCAAATCCAAGACATCCAAGGAGGAAAAGGAAACCACGACTACGACTACAACGAAAGCTACTGTGACGCAGGCTCCGCAGACGACGACGACTACTGCTGCTCCGGCACCGGAACCAGAGCCGGAACCGCAGCCAGTGCCACAGCCGGAGCCGCAGCCTGAACCGGACACCCAGGCTCCTGCAACTCAAGGAGAAGGTGGTTGATCGAAATGATAATACTTGCATCTGCGTCTCCAAGACGCGTTGAAATGCTTAAAAATGCCGGCTATGACCCTGTTGTCAGGCCGGCATCAATCATAGAAGAACTTCCTTTCAGCATGAAGCCCGAAACAGCAACCATGTATCTGGCCATGATGAAGGCTTTTGCTGTTGCTGATGAGATAACCCCTGTGTCTGAGGACGGCGTTACGGTTCATACGCCTGTGCGCTTTTCAGTCAACAGGGACTGGCCCCCTGCCGGCGAGGACATCAAGATCATTGCCGCTGACACTGTGGTTGTACAGGGCGGAAACATCATCGGCAAGCCGAAGGATGAAAACGACGCATACGGTATTTTAAGCCGTCTCAAGGGTACTTCTCATCATGTGGTAACCGGCTGCTGCGTATGCAGCATCTCCTACTTCGGGCAGATGAAACTGGAAAATGCCGGGCAGTATGAGCTGACTGACGGAATCAGGCAGGCCTCCTGCTTTTATGAAGACACGGAAGTCTTTTTTAAGACGTATTCCAATGATGAATTAAGAGCGTATATTGCAACGGATGAACCGTACGATAAAGCCGGCGGCTACGCGATCCAGGGTTCCTTTGAGAAAT
Organism: uncultured Eubacteriales bacterium; assembly: GCA_902772685.1. Classification (GTDB taxonomy): domain Bacteria; phylum Bacillota; class Clostridia; order Peptostreptococcales; family Anaerovoracaceae; genus Lentihominibacter. The sequence continues at coordinate 3,533 of CACYBO010000283.1, forward strand.
ATATCGATCATATTGAAGGTGATTTTGATAACGTAGTGGGCCTTCCGCTCACACGCCTGAAACAATATCTGTAATTTCAGGTGCAATTCGAGTTTATATCCACATCAAATCAAACACATCAATCAAAAAGGATGCTGCAATTTGCAGCATCCTTTCTATTTTAGTGAACTTTCAACTGATTATATTGGTATATTACTTTTGTTGATCGTTTATTTTGTTGAAGCGTCATACAGTGCTTCTGCATTGTCCCACTCAGCAATGATCTCAGGAACTACCTTGTACAGGTCACCTACGATACCGAAGTCAGCAACTTCGAAGATAGGAGCATCTGAATCCTTGTTGATTGCAACGATGCATTCTGAAGTCTGCATTCCTGCCAGGTGCTGGATAGCGCCGGAGATACCACATGCGAAGTAGATCTTAGGCTTAACTGTTGTACCAGTC